>JBEGOG010000019.1:0-16801 GCA_041182125.1 Pseudomonadota bacterium | reverse complement strand
GCTGGCCGCCTTGAGCGGATTGGTCGCTGTTGCTGCCGGGGCCTTTGGGGCACACGCGATTACGGACCCCAAGGCGCAGGACTGGCTCAAGACCGGCGCGCACTATCAATTGGTCCACGCGGTCGCTGCCTTGGTGGCCCTGAGCCTTGCCCGAGCAGGGCTGATGCGGATGCAGACAGTAGCCAGCCTGTTCCTCGGCGGCGGCCTGATCTTTGCCGGAACGCTCTATGCGATGGCGCTGGGTGCCCCCAGGATCTTAGGGGCTGTGACACCGCTTGGCGGCCTTGGCCTGATGGCGGGCTGGAGCCTCTTGGCTTGGCAGGCCTATCGCGCCGACTTGGGCAAGGCTAACCCGTAAAGAGCCAACGCGCTGCCAAAGACGCTGACCAAGATGATCAGGGCCATGGGCTTGGCGCTGCCATCATGCATCATCCCCGCCAAGGCCGACGATAGAGCCCCTACGCCAAAGGCCGACCCTCCCAACATGGCCGCGACCGATCCGGCCCGCAGGGGATCGATGGTCAAGGCCCCCGCTGCCGTGTTGGACTGCATGAAGCCGAAGGTGGTCATGAGGGCAAAGATCGGCAGGAATACGCCCCAAAATCCGCCAAAGCCCGTTGAGGTCGTGACCATCATCAGCATACCGATCACGAGGGTCACGAGGCTGGCGACGCTCAATATCCTGTCCAAGCTATGATAGCGCAGCAGATGACGATTGACCTGACCCGCACCAATCAATCCGACCGCATTAACCCCGAAATAGAGCCCAAACTGCCCCGGTGAGATGCCGTAGGTCGTGATGAACAGGTCCGCTGACGACGAAACATAGGCAAAGAGGCAGGCACTATTGAGCGCCCCGGCCAACAGATAGCCCATCAGCCGAGGATTTTTCAGCAAGATACCATAGGCCTGAAAGGGGTTCTCCGCCCGCGCCTGTGCCGCTGTTTCGGCTGAGCGCGTTTCCTTAAGCAAGAAAATCACCGCCAGACCTACCACCGTTCCGAACAGCGCTAAGCACCAGAAGATCGCCCGCCATCCGGCAAGGCTCAGGACGACGCTGCCTAGCATCGGGGCCAGGATGGGGGCCATCCCCATGACAAGGGTCATCAAGGACAGTACCCGCGCCATCTCTTGACTGCTGAACAGATCGCGCACCACAGCACGGGACACGACCGCACCCGCACACCCGCCCAGCGCCTGAGCCACCCGCGCTGCCCAAAGGACCTCAATGGTCGGGGCAAGGGCGCAGGCGATCGACGAGGCGACATAGATACTGATGCCAATAAGGACCGGCAGGCGCCGCCCGAACCGATCAGAGGCCGGACCGACAAAGAACTGACCAAAGGCCAGACCGGCAAAGAACACGGCCAAGCTGGTCTGTACCGCTTGCGGCGTGGTGTTCAGCTCACGGCCAATGGCCGGAAAGCTGGGCAAGTACATGTCGATGGACATGGGCGCAAAGGCCGTCATGGTACCGAGTAGCATCACGATGCCAAAGGTTGACGAACGGGTTTGGGTCTCGGTCATGGGTGGGTCATGGACCACCACGCACAGCGGGGCAAGCCCAAGGTGGCAAAAGGGCTTTGCACACAGCGCCTCTGCCCCCTATCCATACAGTCAAGACATAGGCGGACCGAAAAGGTCTGGGGATGGGGTAAAGATATGACCGCACTGCAACGGCTGATGCCACCGGTCCAATATGCCGAACTCAACGGTATCCGAATGGCCTTTTATGAGGCCGGACCACGCGGCGGCATTCCCGTCATTTTCTGTCACGGCTGGCCAGAGCTGGCCTTTTCGTGGCGCCATCAGCTCAAAGGGCTGGGCGATGCCGGTCGCTGGGTGATAGCCCCCGACCAGCGCGGCTTTGGCTTGACCTCCTCGCCCGAAGCCGTCACCGATTTTGACATGCAGCACCTGACGGACGACCTGATCGGTCTGCTGGACCATCTGGGCATCGAGAAGGCCATTTGGTGCGGGCACGACTGGGGCGGGCTGATCGCTTGGCAAATGCCTCTTCGCCATCCGGATCGCACCGCCGGGGTCATGGGCCTGAACACCCCCTTCATTCCACGCCTGTCTCGCGACCCCATCGCGCTCTATCGCGACAATCTCGGCGAAGACATGTACATCGTCTATTTCCAGAAGCCCGGCGAGGCCGAGGCGGTGTTCGAGGCGGATCTGGAAAAGACCTTCCGCTTCAATCTGCGTCGCCCCAATGCGGCCATGGCTAACGAGGCCCGCGAGCCGATCTATAAGGCCATCCCCAACTACGTGCCCAGCGAGACCGATAGTCCGATCCTGACCGATGAGGAACTGGGGGTCTATGTCGAGATGTACCGCCATTCCGGCTTTCGCGGCGGCATCAACTGGTATCGCAACTTTACGCGCAACTGGGAGAACTCCGCCCATCTGGTCGATCGCGTCGATGTGCCCTCGCTGATGGTCATGGCCGAGAAGGACGCCGTCCTGCCGCCCTCTATGGCCGATAAGATGGGTAAATATTGTTCCGATCTGGAAAAGGCGCTGGTCCTCGATTCCGGTCACTGGACACAGCAGGAAAAGCCCGAAGAGGTGAATGCGATCTTTTTAGACTGGCTCAATCGCCGGTTTCCGCGCTAGGGCGAGACCATGGATCCGACAACTGCCTCGACCCTCGCCAATCCCGCCATGCGCCGGGGCCTCTATATTGAGAACCAGCCCTTCAATAGCGGCTATCTGCCCGAGCAAGACGGCCATTCTGTCTTCTTCGAACAGTGCGGGCGGCCCAAGGGTAAGCCCTGCCTGATCCTGCATGGCGGCCCGGGCGGTGCGATCAACCCGACCATGAGGCGCTATTTCGATCCCTCACGCTGGCACATGGTCCTGTTTGATCAGCGCGGATGCGGGCGCTCGACCCCCAATGCCTCGCTCGAGGACAATACGACCTGGACTCTGATCGAGGATATTGAGCGACTGCGCGTGCAGTTAGGCCTTGAAAAATGGACCGTCTTTGGCGGCTCGTGGGGCTCGACGCTCGCCCTTGCCTACGCCATCGCCCATCCTGACCGGGTCGATGCTCTGGTCTTGCGCGGCATCTTTATGGGCTCGAAGCGCGAGTTACATTGGTTCTATCAGAACGGGGCCTCGATGCTGTTCCCTGATGTCTGGGAGCGCTATGTCGCCCCGATCCCGATGGAAGAGCGCGGCAACCTGATGGCGGCTTTCCACAAGCGCCTGACCGGCTCTGACCCCGTCGCCCAAGCCGAGGCGGCCGCAGCTTGGAGCCAATGGGAGGGCGACACCATCTCCATCCGAGGTCCCGCCGACCGTCCCGACAAGTTCAACGAGACCGCCTTCGCCGTCGCCTTTGCCCGGATCGAGTGCCACTATTTCATGAATGGCTGCTTCTTTGAGGAAGACGATTGGATCCTCAAGAACCTGGACCGCATCCGCCATATTCCCGGCTGGATCGTACAGGGACGCTATGATGTGGTAACCCCGATGGACGCGGCCTGGCGGGTCAAGTCGGGCTGGCCAGAGGTCAACTTCAACCTGATCTGGGATGCCGGTCATGCCTCGACTGAACCGGGCGTCATTGACGGATTGGTCAGGGCCACAGATGCGGCCTTCAGCCTCTAAAGCAGGGTGCCGCGTCCGCTGGTGATTTCGGAATAGCGGTGGACCCGTACCGACTGGACCAGTCCAAAACCGACCATGACGGTCAGCATAACCGTGCCACCGTAGGATAGTAGCGGCATGGGCACGCCCACGACGGGGGCTAAGCCCATAACCATGGCCCCATTGATCATCACATAGAGGGCAAAGGTCGCGGTCACGCCTGCTGCGCCCAGACGGCCAAAGTGGCTGTGCGAGATGCTGGCGATGCGCAGAGCAATGGTGATCGCTGCGGCAAACAGCAGCAGAACAGATATACAGCCGACAAAGCCGAACTCCTCAGCCAATGTGGCAAAGATGAAGTCGGTGTGTTTTTCCGGCAGGAAGTTCAGCTGGCTTTGCGAGCCTAGGCCGTAGCCCTTACCCAAGAGGCCACCAGAACCCAGCGCGATCTTGGACTGCAGGATGTGATAGCCCGACCCTGATGGATCGGCCTCGGGGTTCAGGAAGGTCAAGATACGATTGCGCTGATAGTCATGCAGTACGAACATGACAAAGGGCGGGATGGCCGCAGCGAGCGTCACGGCCAAGGCCGCCACGACCCTCAGGCTAAGCCCCGCCAGCACCATGACCGCGCCCCCTGTCGCCGCCAACAATACCGCCGTGCCGAGGTCAGGTTGGTGCGCCACCAGCAAGGTGGGCATCGCAATCAGGACAATCGGCACGACCAGTCGCCAAGAGAGCTTAGCCGCCTCTGCCGACAGTCCGTGATAGAATCTGGCCAGTGCCAAAACCAAGCCAATCTTCATGATTTCAGAGGGTTGAAGTCGCACAAAGCCCAGATCGAGCCACCGCTGCGCCCCAAGCGACACGTCCCCCATGATCTCGACCGCGATCAACAAGATCAGACCAAATCCATAGACCGGATAGGCTGAGATGAACCATATCCGTACATCGACCGTCGCTAAGACGATCATCAAACCAACGCAGAGGCCAAAGCGAGAGAGATGCTTGGCGGCCCAGGGCTCCCACGACAGGCCGGCAACCGAATAGAGCATAGCCGCGCCCGTGGCCGCGATCAGGCAAAGGACCAACATGAAGGTCCAGTCAATCTGAGCTAGCTTGACGATCAAGCGGTCCCGTTCACCGGGACGGGTAATAGCGCTCGCAGTCATGGGGTCGGGCCTCCCGAAACGCTAGGTGCAGCAGCAGGCAAGATCGTCTCGCTGGGCGGTGGCGGTGCCTCACCCTCGACCTCGCCCGTCGCAGACACGGGGGCCTCAGGCATGGGCAGCGGCGATTCAATCCGCGCACGAATGGCGGCATCTTTCAGCAAGACGACCCGCATGATTTCTCGTGCCATAGGGGCGGCAACCGCCGCGCCGCCGCCGCCATGCTGAACGATGATCGACAGGGCATAGCGCGGCGCATCATAGGGCGCGAAGGCGACAAAGAGCGCATGGTCGCGAAGACGCCAGGGCAGGGACTCGTTCGTACGCACGCCAGTGGCCCGCTCCGCGCGACTGATCACACGAACCTGAGCCGTCCCGGTCTTGCCCGCCATCAGGACCGGCCCAAGTCCCAGCTGACTGGCGCGATAGGCCGTGCCGGCTGTATCATTGGCCACAGCCGCCATAGCCGATCGGACCATCTCCATATGCTCAGGCCTGAACGGCAGGTCCGCCGCAGCGGCCCCGCTGGGGGTCTCAACACCGCCGATAGACTTGATCAGGCGAGGGTTGAGCGCCTTGCGCCCATTGGCCAAACGCGCGGTCATGACCGCCAGCTGAAGGGCATTGGCAGACAGAGCCCCCTGCCCGATCCCGAAGCTGAGGGACTCGCCCGGATACCAGGGCTGCTTATATCGCCGACGTTTCCAAGCCGTCGATGGTACCAGCCCCTCCTTTTGGCCGGAAATGCCAATATCGAAGGTTTGCCCCATACCAAAGGCCTCAGCGACCCGCGCGATCCGGTCTGGCCCGATCTTCAAGGCCGTCTGATAGAAGTAGATGTCGCAAGAGTTCTTGATCGCCTCATGCATATTCTGCGGACCGTGCCCGCCACGCTTCCAGCAGTGGAAGAAACGATTGCCGAACCACATCTGGCCCGAACAGACCACGGTCTCATTCGGATCGACCATGCCTGAGTCCAAAACCGCCAAGGCGGTCATTGGCTTGAAGGTCGAGCCCGGTGGATAGGTTCCGGACAGAGCCTTGTCCAGCAACGGTCTGCGCTCATATTCCGAAAGCGCGCGATACTCCGCCGTCGAGAGACCTCTGACAAACTGATTGGCATCAAAACTTGGGGCTGAGGCCATGCAGATCAGGTCACCGGATTGGACATCCATAACGACACAGGCACCGCTTTCCTCCCCCAGAACCTCGAGTGCGCGGCTTTGCACATCAGCATCGAGAGACAGAACCACAGTCTTGCCCGCAATGGGCTGAATATCGCCCTCCGGGTCTTTGCGAACCTCTCGGCCCAAGGCATCGACCTCGGTTTTCACCGCACCAGACTTGCCGCGCAGAACCGTATCAAGCGCCTTCTCCACGCCCTGCTTGCCGATACGAAAGCCCGGATGGTGCAGTAGAGGATCGGGATTCAGGCCCGCTGCGGCGATATCACGATCCGAAACCTTAGCCACGTAGCCAATCACATGGGCGAAGGCTCCGCCATGAGGATAGACCCTCGCCTCGCCCATATCGGCCGTGACACCTGGAAGCTCGGGGGTACGGACATTGACCCTCGAAAACTCCTCCCAAGTCAGGTCTTCGGCCACCGCCACCGGAACCAGCCGTGGACTGCGTGAAATGTCGCGCAGCAACTGACGACGTCGCTCGGGCGTGATCGGGATCAGTTGCGATAGGGCATCAAGCGTTGCGTCAATATCATTGATCTCGTCGCGGACCACCAGAACGCGAAAATTGGGTCGGTTGGAAGCTAGCTCGACTCCGAACCGATCCAAAATCCGGCCACGGGGCGGTGGGATCAGGCGAAAATTGAACTGGTTTTCCGTCGACATGAGCCGATAGCGGTCAAACTCTAGCACCTGGAGTTGCGCCAATCGCCCGCCAAGGGCCAAGATGGTGCCACCTGCCAAGCCGCCCATCAGAAAGGCGCGCCGGTTGAAGACGCCCTGGCGTTCATTGACCTCAGAAAAGAAGATCGACGGCTCACTCATTTGAAGCGGACGTCCGCGTCCTCGAACCGCTCGATCAACTGGTGGGCAAAGGGATAGAGGGCCGCAGTAACGGCCCACTGCCAAAAGGCCCCAATCACACTGGGAGCGGCATGGCTATCGATGAGGGTAACCAGATAGGCCGTTAATTCAACGATCAAGCAGGTGATGGCGTACCAGACCCAGTTCATCGACTGCCCTTGCCCGCTGGCAAAACTCCGCGAGGCCAGAACACCGGCATAGCCAAAGAGCAGCGAGAACCCCCAAAGACCCAAGGGAGCGCCCCACAGAATGTCTAAAAGCAAGCCAGAAACCATGAGGATAATCGGCGGCAGGATCGAAGGGCGGATCACCGCCCAGACAAAGGCCGGAACCATCAAAAATATCGGCTCGGGTGGCACGAGCCCAAAAACCCTGACAGGCAAGGCCAATATCAGGGTCAACATCAGGCAGGTCAGTGTCGGCACAGCCAACCAGTTCCACGCATCCATCGAACGGGCCGCAGTTTGACGCGAGGTCTGAAACGTCATCTGACCGGCTCCGCCGCAGCGGCGCTCGGCTTAGCAACCGGTTTGGCCAGCGCAGGCGGTGGGGTGATGGGCTTGGCAGGAGCAGGAACAGGCTTAGCCACCACGGGCTTAGTCGCGGACGGCTTTGCAGCGACCGGAGCAACCACCGGCGTAGCGGCTGGCTTTGATGTGAGCGCAGGTGGCAGGACAGAAGACGAGGCAACCGGCGCAGGAACATCGGTCAAGGGCGGCATTTTCGAGGCCTGCAACGCCTTTTGGGCGGCGAGATCAGTGAAATCCTTGAACAGTAGAATGCGCACAAGATCTATCGGCACGGAATCCGAACTCAAGCGCACCCGCCAATGGCCGTCCAAGCCCTTCACCGCCGTTCCAACCGGAAGGCCACGGGGTAAGACACCGCCATCACCCGAGCTCAAGATCCGGTCGCCATTGCGCACAGGATCAATGCCCCGCAGATAGTCTAGCGTCGGATTGGGACCGCCATCTCCGGATAGGATCGCGCGGGCATTGGTGCGGTCTACGAGAACCGGCATATGGCTTGCGACATCGGTCAGCAGCAATATACGGCTAATGCCCTGCCCCGTACCGACGACGCGGCCGACAAGTCCGGCATCACTCATCACCGGCTGGCCGACCCTGACGCCCATCTCCTCACCGGCATTGGCAAGGCGGGTATTGGCAAAGGGACCTCGCGCATCGAGCACAACCCGCGCCGTGACCATGGGGATGGGGGGATCGATCTTGACCCCGAGCAAGGCGCGGTAGCGTGAGTTAATGTCTTCGAGCGCGATGGCCGCGTCGCGCCACTGTCGCAGCCGCGCATTTTCGAGCTTCAGGCGGCGATTTTCACTGACCGCAAAGAAATAGTCGCCAATGCCGTTGCTAAGGACGCGAGCCCAGTCGGCTGGGGTTGATAGGACATCGGCGGCAGGGGCTACGACCCGATCAACAACGACGCGCCCAGCCCCATAGGCCTCGGCCTTATAGGTTTCGCGCCGATCGCTGAGCAAAAGGCCAAGACCCGCCACGCCTGCGACAATCACCGCCATGGCTGCCGCCCAGGTTAGCGGGACCTTGAGGTCTTGAAATGGCCCGTCCCTTAAGGACAACGCTGGTCTCCACGGCAGATCCGGACAGGGCCAAGATCATCGAAATTCATCAGGACGCGAGAAGTGCCGCCAAGAGGCGGTTAGGACATGGACGATTCCAAAATGCCCTTCATCCAACGCGGATGCTCAAGCACCTTGCCGCAGCCCAGAGCCACGCAGGACAAAGGATCATCGGCCACCGTCACCGGCAAGCCGGTATGGTCGCGAATTTCCAAGTCCAGACCGCGCAGCAACGCGCCGCCGCCGGTCAGCATGATGCCCTTGTCGGCGATGTCAGACGCCAGCTCTGGCGGCGTGGCCTCGAGCGCGACCTTGACCGCCTCAACGATCTGGCTGACCGGCTCGGCCAAGGCGTCCGAGGCCTGTTTTTCGCTGATCCGAACTTCGCGAGGCACGCCCTGCATCAGGTCGCGGCCCTTGACCTCAATGGCAAGGCCTTCGCCGTCGGCGGGTGACCGGGCGGTGCCGATTTCCTTCTTGATCCGCTCAGCGGTGGTTTCACCGATCAGTAGATTATGGTGACGACGCATATAGGAGATGATCGCCTCGTCCATCTTGTCGCCGCCGACCCGCACAGAGCGCGAATAGACGATACCGGACAGGGACAGAACCGCGACCTCGGTCGTACCACCACCGATATCGACGACCATCGAGCCGGTGGGCTCATGAATCGGCAGGCCTGCGCCGATAGCGGCGGCCATGGGCTCATCGATCAGGCCGACGCGGCGGGCCGAGGCGTTCAGGCAGCTGTCATTGATCGCGCGGCGCTCAACGGCCGTGGCGCCGGAGGGCACGCAGACAATGACCTTAGGGTTCACGAAGCTCTTGCGATTATGAACCTTACGGATGAAGTGCTTGATCATCTCTTCAGCCACTTCGAAGTCGGCGATCACGCCGTCACGCATGGGGCGAATGGCTTCCATGTGACCCGGAGTGCGGCCCAGCATCTGCTTGGCTTCGATACCTACAGCGTGAACGACCTTGCGTCCGCCCACCGTACGCAGCGCCACCACCGAAGGCTCGTTCAGAACGATGCCCTTACCCTTCATATAGATGAGGGTGTTGGCGGTGCCGAGGTCAATGGCGATGTCGTTGGAGACCATGCCGAAGAGGGACGAAAACATGATGTGCCTTGGGACTCAGGGATTGAAGGGCGTCTTACCTAAGGTAGCGAATAGTTGGTCTTGTGGCTGCAGCCTTTGACGGTTCGTCCACACGAATTGGGTTCCGTAAGGATGATCGACAGACAATAAGAAAGCTTACCCGGTTTCAAGCCCTGCAGACAGGTCGGTTTGCCCTGTGAGCGTGTTGAATTCAAGGCATTTTGTGATTCGGTTTGACAGGCCTCCATAGGCACACCGCTCAAAACGGTAAGCGAGCAAACTATCCGATCGCGGCTAAAACCACGCCGAGCGCGGTAACCGCACCCGCGACGATCTGGGCGAGGCTCAAACGCTCAGCAAACAGTCTGCGCCCCATCAGGGCCGCGACCGGCATCTCGACCACGCCAACGGCGCGAACCGGTCCCGCCGGGCTCATGGTCAAGGCGATAAACCAAAGGGCTGAGGCCCCCGCCCCAAAGAAACCCGCGCCCAAGGATGACTTCCAAGCGCCGATCGCGCCCCTCAGCGCCCTCGGGTCAAGGATTGTCAGGCCGATGATCATGACCAGGGTCTGAATCGTTTGAACCACCGCCACGGTCACGAGCGCTGAAAAGACGACGTGATGCGGATCAAAGGCTAGGCCCCCTTGGCGAAAGGCATTGGCGCTTAGGGCGAAACAGGCCCCAGATGTCAGGCCAAGCAGGGCCGGGCTCCAGTCGCGAACACCCTCCATCCGACGCGGCCAAGAGAGATAGACGAGGCCCGCTGTTGCGATAAACAGCCCGATCCAAGCAACCGGCCTAATCGGATCGTGAAAAACGAAGAATCCGACCAAGGCGGTAAAGGGTAGCGAGCTTTGCTGAAAGGCCGTGCCAATCGCAAAGCTGGACCGTTGCATCGATACTAGAAGCGCCGCCGTCGCCCCGACCTGCGCCACCGCTCCGATGGTGCAGGCCATAAAGAAATAGGGGCTGAAATGGCCCTGCGCCTCAGGCGTCAAGAGCTTGGCCACGACAATGAAGGCCAGCGTAAAGGGCAGTCCGAACAGGAACCGCACCAAGGTCGCGCCCCACGGCCCCGCAACCGGCAAGAGACCGCGCTGCAGAGCGTTACGCGAGACCTGTAAAACCGTCGCCGCTAAGGTCAGGGGGATCCAGATCAACATGAGGCTAGGCCCTCATCTCGCGCCCGGCCAAACCCAGCGCGAGATTGAGGATTAGGCATCAGTCTCTAGAACTGGCTGGCGACGAGGGGCTCTGGAGCCGACTTCTGCTTGCGCGCCAACAGGTTGTTCAACGCGTTGACATAGGCCTTGGCCGAAGCGGTCATGGTGTCAGTGTCCGCGGCCTGACCCGTCGCGATCCGGCCATCCTCTTCCAGACGCACCGAGACCTGAGCCTGAGCATCGGTCCCTTCGGTCACGGCATGGACTTGGAACAGGCGAAGGGCCGCCTCGTGAGGCACGATCTGGCGAATGGCGTTGAATACGGCATCCACTGGACCATCACCGGTCGAGGTGGCTTTCTGTTCGACGCCGTCAATTTCCAAGGTCAGGTCGGCTGATTGGCCTTCGGTTCCGGCGATGACGCGCAGATGGGTCACACGGATACGCTCCCCGCCCCGTGCCAAGGCGTCATCGACCAGAGCGATGATGTCGTCGTCATAGACGTGCTTCTTGCGGTCAGCCAAGTCCTTGAAGCGGATAAAGGCCTCCTTCAGCGCATTCTGGCCCAGCTCATAGCCCAGATCCTTCAGCTTGGCGCGGAAGGCGTGACTGCCGGAATGTTTGCCCATGACCAGCGTCGAGGGGGCCTGACCAACCGATTCCGGGGTCATATGATCTCGTAGGTCTCACGGTTCTTCAGCATGCCATCCTGATGGATACCGCTTTCGTGGGCGAAGGCGTTCTTGCCGACGATGGCCTTATTGTACTGGACCGCAAAGCCAGTGATGGCCGAGACATAGCGGCTGGCGCGGGTGATGTGGGTGCTGTCGATGCGGGTCTGGAAGGGCAGGCGGTCGGCCCGCACCTTCAGCGCCATGACGATCTCTTCCAGCGCCGCATTACCGGCCCGCTCACCCAGGCCATTGATGGCACATTCCACCTGACGCGCCCCGCCCTGAACCCCGGCCAGACTGTTGGCCACGGCCAGACCCAAGTCATTGTGACAGTGGGTCGAGAAGATCACCCGGTCTGCACCCTCGACATTCTGGGTCATCCAGCTGAACAGGTCGGCATATTCGGACGGGTAGGTATAGCCGACCGTGTCGGGCAGATTGATGGTCGTGGCTCCGGCCTTGATGGCAGCCTCGACGGCGCGGCGCAGGAACTGGCGCTCGCTGCGGGTCGCGTCTTCGGCGGACCACTCTACATCATCACGCAGATTGCGAGCATGAGTGACCGAGCGGGTGATGGTTTCCAGAACCTGTTCCGGCTCCATCTGCAGCTTGTGCTTCATATGCAGGTCGCTGGTCGCGATCACCACATGGATGCGGCCCCGCGCGGCAGGTTTCAAGGCCTCGGCGCAGCGGTCAATATCGACCTGATGGGCACGGCACAGGCCCGCAATGGTGCTGGTCTTGACGATCTTGGCGATCTCGCGAACCGCTTCGAAGTCACCGTTAGAGGCGATGGGGAAACCGGCCTCAATGACATCGACCCCCATCTCTTCGAGGATCTTGGCCAGTTCGAGCTTTTCATCCAGGCTCATGGAGGCACCGGGCGATTGCTCGCCGTCGCGCATGGTGGTGTCAAAGATGATGACATTTTCGCGCGCCTTAGCGGCGGCTATGGCGGTCGTATCAATGGAAGCGGTCATGTGAGAATGCTCTTGGCGTTGGTCATGGACGGTTTAGGGTTTTGTCTTTCACCCCCTGCACGTCCGGCCGCGTTCGATACGCGCCTCAGAACGCCCAGGGGCAGCTAAGCCCTAGGACCCCACCCAAGAGTGGGTACAGCATTGCCGAAGCAGCCTGTCCAGTCATGTGAAGACGCATAATCATCCTTTGCTTGTAACGAATCTTAGAGATTTGAGCAAGCCTCTTGCGCCGAGACGGTGCATTTAACAGCTCACGGCAAGAAATTTTCACTTTGTCCGGTCATTTGGTGAAATTTCATTCCCATCCCGCTTCATCCATAGGCGGGCAACAAATCCAGCGCCAAGCCAGACCCCCGCTGCCAAAATCAGCAGGATTAGAGGCTGATAGCCTCCGCCCTTCATGGCCTGAACGATGCTGTTACCCGCAAAGGCGGTCAGGGCGATCTTGGGAATGATGCCAATCGCCGTGCCTGCGAGAAAGTGACGAAAGCGCATGGGCGTCACGCCTGCGGCCATATTGACGACGATAAAGGGCGCAGACGGGACCAATCGGACGATGAGGCTGGCCATGAAGCCGTTGCGGCCGATCAGGCCCATGAAGCGGGTGACACCTTCGCCGCCGCCGACACTGCCTAGGGCCGACAGGGCTCCACTACCGATCTTGCGACCGAGCCCAAAGCCCACCACCGCCGAGACCAGCGTGCCGATCCAGCTATAGGTCAATCCGACCCACGGACCGAAGGCGAGGACCGTCGCGGCGATCAGAACAAACTGCGGCACCCCCAAAAAGGCCATCAGGGCAAAGACGGCCACTGCGACCGGCAGGGCAAAGGGTCCATGGGGCGCGCTATCCAGCCAATGCTCGACCGTCATCTCACCGTTGAAGCCCAGAAGCTGGGCGCCAAACACGAAAACGATCCCCACGCCGCCAAACAGCACGAATGACACACCAACGCTGCGCCAAGCGCGGGCGTCCATGTTCATCAGGAATCGGATCAGAGCGGTCATCGTGCCCTTATATAGCGGTGCGATCGCTAAGACACCTTTCCCCTGCCCTCCCGGCTTCGCCGGTACTTCTCCCTCTGGGGGAAGTGGCGCGCAGCAACTTAGTGGGCCTCATTTAAGGCTTGGCCACCACCCCCTGTAGCCACGTCACCACCTGGCTTTGCAGGGCGATCCGACGGTCGGACCAGCTATGGTCTGTCGTCCCATGCACAGCTAAGACCCTCTTGCCGCCCTCGGCCTTTATGGCAGATGTCAGGGCATCAGACTGCCCCGCCAAACCATCGTCAGAGGTCAGGACCAAAAGCCTGGTTTCCTTCAGTCCCGGCGCGGCCTTGGCGAAGGTCCATTGCGGGCCATTGGCGATCAGTTCGTCGGTCATGGAGTCTGGCGTGACATCGGCCAAGCTTTCCATAGCGGCAGCCATTTCCTTGACCAGGAACGGACGCGGCAGTCCACCAATGGTGCCCATATCTCCAGCCGAGATCATGACCGCTCCCAGTAGACCATGATCGCGCGAGGCCGTGTGGGCCACGACCCATCCGCCCATGCTGTGGCCCGCAATAACGATGCGGCTGGGGTCCAAATTCAAGGCCTTGGCGTTGGCCGGATCGCGCACAAAGGCGAGCACAGCTGCGGCGTCTTCGAGATTGTGAGCAAAGCGATAGGAGCCGGGACTGCCCCAAGAGCCGCGATAGCTGACCGCGATGGCGGTCCAACCGGCACGGCGCACCGACTGCACCAGATCGAGGTTCTTCTCATTGCCCGGCAGGCCGTGGAAGAACACGAACACGGGATGGGGCCCCGGCCCCGAGGCGACATAGGCAATGCCGTTGATCTTGACCCCGCCGGTGGGAACGTGAACGACCTCAAGCCGCGCAGGGAACTTGGCGTCAGGGACTGGGTCGCTGATGACGGCGGCTGGGATGGTCTGAGCCGCCACGGCAAGCGGCTGAGACAAAGCCAATAGGCTCGCCATAATGAGGATGGATCGGCGCATGGGTGGCTCCCGCAGGTAAAGGAACAGCCGCCGGTCGCCTATCAGGCCAGTCCGGCAGCCTTCAGGGTCTTATAGGCCTTGATCACCCGCTGCAGCTTGCCCTCGGCCCCACGGTCACCGCCATTGAGGTCAGGGTGGAAGCGGCGCAGAAGCTCAGTATAGCGGGCGCGGATGGCAGCAGGTTCAGCAGCCGCATCCATATCCAAATCGGACAGGGCCGAGCGCTCGATCTTGCCGAGCTTGCGCTGGTGGGCGACCTGCTCGGCCTCTTGCGCGGCCTTACGCTCCGAGGCGCTGAACACACCCAAGGGATCACTGAAATCAGCAGGACCGGCGGCCTTGATCTTGGCCGCTGCCTCTCGGCTGTTGCGCGAGGCCTTGAACGACCAGGTCGGGCGACCACCGGTAAAGCGATCCTCCTGCGCCTTGCGCACATCGGCCTCGGTCATGCCTGCGAAGAAATCCCAGTTCTTATTGTACTCACCCGCATGGCGCACACAGAACCAGTAATGGTCGTTCAGCATGTCACGGGACTTGGGTGCCTTGGTCTGGCCCGCAACGATGCAGCCCGGCCAGTCGCACTTCTTCTCACCTGGCTTCAGGTGGTTGACGTCGTTCTCCCGCTCCTTTTCCCCCTCTTTCGGAGGACGGACTCGGATATCTCGGAATTTCGGCTTGTATTCAAACTCTCGGCTCATGAAGTGGATTATGCTTCTGAAAGATTGTCATTCAAGGATTGACGAGCGGAATAATGCATCGCGGCGAAAAGGATCTGTTGATGGGTACGGTTGCAGCACGGATGAAAGCTAAACTTGAGTCTAGGTTTTCGCCTGAATTACTTGAAATAGTTGATGATTCTGACAGACACAAAGGACACTCAGGATCGTCAGAGGCTGGAGAAACTCATTTTTCGGTCACGATCACATCCAGTGCTTTTTTAGGGGTGAATCGAGTCGGTCGGCAAAGATTGGTCATGAACGCCCTCAGCGAAGAGCTCGCAGGACCGGTTCACGCCCTCTCAATCAAGACGCTGGCCCCGAACGAAGAGTGATTCACCATCCCCGAAGCGCCCTAGCCCTCTTTAGCGGGGGCTAGGCGGGCACTGATCCGCAGGGCTGTGATCTGATTGCGCTGGCGCCGCAGGATCTGGAACCGGTGATGATAGAAGATGAAGGTCTGACCCGGATCGGGAATGGTCTGGGCCTCATGGATCACTAGACCTGCGACCGTGACCCACTCATCATCGGGCAGGTCCCAGTCCATGGCGCGGTTGAGGTCGCGGATGGTGACAGAGCCGTCGACATGGATCGAGCCATCGGCCTGTCGGCGCACCCCCTGGACAGCCGCGTCATGCTCGTCTGAGATCTCGCCAACAATCTCTTCGAGAATATCTTCGAGGGTCACCAGACCTTGCAGGGCACCATACTCGTCGACCACCAGCGCAAAGTGACTGCGGCGCTTGAGGAAGGCGTTGAGCTGATCCTTCAGGTTGGTCGTGTCGGGGATGAACCAAGGCTCACGGATGATGGCGGCAATGTCGATCTCATCCACCTTGCCCTCGGCGGCGGCGAGCGCCCGCAAGAGATCCTTGGCGTGCAGGACCCCAACAATGTTCTCTGGATCATCGCGATAGACTGGCATGCGGGTGTTGGTCGCTTCGAGCGCCTCGGCCACCAGTTCGCGCGGAGTCAGTTCGATATCGAGCATGGCGATGTTCTTGCGATGGACCATGATCTCGGACACGTCCATTTCCGATAGGTCCAGCACACCGCCCAGCATCCGCCGATCGCGCTCTTCAACCAGACCTTCGGAATGGTGATATTCCACCGCGCCGCGGATCTCTTCGTGGGCGGCGAGGACATCGACGGCCATGTCGATATTGATACCAAACGGCTTCAAGGTCTGACGCACGAAAAACTGTACAGCAAAGACCGGCGGGCCAAAGAGTTTGACCACGACGAGGGTAGGTCCTGATAGAAACCTCGCGACATTGTCGGGATTTCTGATGGCAAGGGTCTTGGGCAGGACCTCGGCAAAGACCAGCACCAAGACGGTCATGACGCCAGTTGCGATGAGCACGCCCCACGCCCCTGGAATGGTCTTGGTCATAACGACCGTGGTCAGGGCTGACGCCAAGATATTTAACAGATTGTTGCCCAGTAGAACCGAGCCCATCATCGTTTCTTGGTCAGAGATGAGCTTATTTACGCGTGCCGCCGCCCGATCACCGTCGCGCTCGAGCTGATGCATCCGACCTCGGCTAGCCCCGGTTAGGGACGTCTCCGCCGCTGAAAAGAGGGCTGATAGGGCCAGTAGCAACAAAACAAACAAGCCAATGGCAATAATCCCAGCGGTCATGGGACGGCCCCTTCGGTCAATAGGAAGTCATGGATGGCAGCAGAACTCACGTCCTTCGCCGTAAAGGCGTCGCCGATCGCGCGGGCAAGGATAAAGGTCAACCGC
>JBEGOG010000018.1:0-11533 GCA_041182125.1 Pseudomonadota bacterium | reverse complement strand
GACCTTCCCCGACCGTGGGGGCGGACCGGATCGAGGAGGCTGGCCAGAATGGGGTGGTTGGGTGGTCATAGGCGGTCCGGGATCCTGTTGGTCTCTGCGATGGGATAGACGGGCAGAGATCGGGCGAAGGACGCCCTCTGGACCCATTTGACAAGTCTAAATTTGGAAAAGACCCTTTGGCCTAGCTCCACGGTCCCTGTTGAGCCCCATCATCGGTCAGGGGAACTGCCGAGCCTCGGCTGCTCCGGCGGGGCATTGAAGCGGCCAAGCTCATAAGGGCCTCGACCCGATTGGCCGTCGCCGGATGGGTCGAAAAGAGGTTGTCCGCGCCCTGACCCGACAGGGGATTAATAATGAACATGTGGGCGGTTGCAGGATTGCGCTCCGCATCGTGATTGACCACACCCGCCTTGCCCATGCCCTCGATCTTTTGCAGGGCGCGGGCCAAGGCTTGGGGATCCCCGGCGATCTCGGCACCGACACGGTCGGCCTCATATTCGCGCGAACGACTGATGGCCATCTGCACCAAGGCCGCGGCCAAGGGCGCCAGGATGGCGAGGGCGATGGTTCCGATCATACCGCCCGGACGATCCCGATCCTGTCCGCCAAAGAACATGCCAAAATTGGCCAAGGCACCGATGGCCCCGGCAAAGGTGGCGGTGATGGTCATGGTCAGGGTATCGCGGTTCTTCACATGGGCCAGCTCATGTGCCATGACGCCGCGAATTTCCTCGCGCGTTAGCATAGTCAAGAGGCCGGTGGTGGCACAGACCGCCGCATGGGCCGGGTCGCGGCCAGTTGCAAAGGCATTGGGCTGGTCATTATCGATGATGCAGATTCTTGGCCGCGGAAGGTTGGCGTTTAGGGCCAAGGCCTCGACATCGGCGACATATTGCCGAACCTGAGGGTTGGGATCGTCGGCCTCAACCTCACGCGCATGATAGGTCCGCAGCACGATGCTGTCGGCGTTCCAATAGGTGAACAGGTTCATCCCGGCGGCAAAGACAAAGGCCAAGCCCATACCTGCCGGTCCGCCGATCATGAAGCCAATGACCATGAACAGGGCGGTCATGGCGGCAATGAGCATAAAGGTCTTGAAGTGGTTCATGGCCTATCTCTGTCTGTTCGTGGTGCCCTGACTTGGATTTCGGGGCCGGTCGGTCTAAATCCAAAGCCATAGGTGGAGGCTCTATTGCGGTTACGCAAGAACGAAGCCGCCGTCTTTGGAAAAAGCCATGACCCCAGATCTAGAACCACTCCCTGATGACCAGCCGCTCGACCCCATAGGGGCGGCGACCGACAAGCCGATCAGCGCGGCGGCGATGCGGGCCTTGGAAGAGGCCGCGGCTCGACGAGCGGAGGCTGAGGCGATTACTGCTGCCCCTGAACGCAATGGTCCCAAGGGCCCCGAACCCACCCGCTTTGGCGATTGGGAACGCAAAGGGATTGCCGTCGACTTTTGACGGTTCAGACTGCGCTGATTTCGCGAACTATGGCCTGTGCGGCGGCGCGAGGATCGCTCGCTGCCGTAATAGGACGTCCGACCACCAGATGGCTGGCCCCAGAGCTTAGGGCGTCTTTGGGTGTCGCGATCCGGGCCTGATCATCCAGCGCCGCGCCCGCTTGCCGAACACCCGGCGTGACCACCAAAAATTCAGGGCGACCGGCCTTGATGGCCATGGACCTTGCGAGCGCCGCCTCCAGCGGGCTGGCCACCACTCCGTCGCAACCCAGATCAAGGGCCTGCGCGATCCGGCGCTCGACAAGGGCCGTGGCGGTAAGGCCATAACCCATCTCGGCCAGGTCCGCATCGGTCAGGCTTGTTAGGACGGTCACGGCAAGGATTTTCAGGCTCGATCCTGACTTGCCCTTGACCGCTGCGGCCATCACCTGTGGCTCGCCATGGACGGTTAAGAGGTCAGCGCCTGACCCAGCCAGAGCGGCGGCGGCCTTTTCGACCGTGGCCCCAATATCGTGCAGCTTCCAATCGAGAAAAATCTGATGACCTTGCGCCTTAAGCCGCGCCGCTAGATCCATGCCGCCGCTGGCAAACAGTTGCAGGCCAATCTTGTAGAAGCTGACCGCATCGCCGATCTGGGCGGTCAGGGCTTCGGCTTCGCGCACGGTGGGGAGGTCAAGGGCAACGATCAGGCGCGGGTCAGAGGCGGGCACGGTCATTTGCGGGTCCTTTCCAAAAGGCTGGATCACGTCAGGTGTGGTCAGTCTGCGCCCAAGGTTCTACTAAGGGTGCATGGTTGCGATCCGCCGACCAGCGTTCTTCACGCTGGCGGGCGAGTCGATCAGATTTGAAGAGCGAGCCCCTGCATGAGCCAGGCAGAACTGTCCGTCAACTTCTTCATCGCCCTTTTCGCGCTGATTGATCCGATCGGTAATGTGCCCCTGTTTGCCGCCGCAACAACGGGCGCGACGGCAGCGGGGCGTCGGCGGGTTGCCGTCTATATCGCCCTGTTCTCGATGGCGTTCCTGACCTTCTTCTATTTTACCGGCCTGACCCTCTTGGCCTTCTTCGGCATCTCGCTGCCCGCCTTTCGAATTGCGGGTGGAATCCTGCTGTTTCTGATGGGCCTAGAAATGGTCCGCGATGACTTTGCCGCCTCATTTGATGATGGAGGGGGCGACGAGGCCGATAGTCTGCCCCTGAGTACGGGGGCCTATGCGAAAAAGCGATTTGAGCGTTTGGTCGTCCCCTTTGCCATGCCGCTCTTGATCGGTCCGGGGGCGATCTCGACCGTGATCATCTATGCCGGTGAGGCCAAGCGCTTTGGGATGGCCGGAGCCGCCATGGGCCTCGGCGTCATTGCAGCCGTTTGCAGTATCGTCCTGTTGGCTTTCTGGGCCACGCCGATCATCTCTCGGGCGCTCGGCAAGATTGGGATGACCATTGTCGTTCGGGTCCTTGGTCTGATTCTCTGCGCGCTGGCTGTTCAGTTCATCATTGGCGGTATTGCCGACAGCACCCGCGGGATCATCAAACACTCCGCCGTCGCGCCCTATGAGGATGTGAAGTAGGGGGTTCTACGAACGATCCGGCGGAGTGCACCGGTTCTGGATCCCCGCCTTCCCGGGGAACATGGGGCTTGGGCGCTTCTTCCTCGCGTCATTGCGAGGCGCACAGCGCCGAAGCAACCTAGGGGAACATCCGCATAGGTTCAGGGCAATCTACTGGGTTGCTTCGCTGCGCTCGCAATGACGCGGGCAAAACAATCAAGGCCCTCACCCAACCCCCTCCCCCAAGGGTGTTGGGTGAGGGGCCCCCCTAGAACTGCAACTCCGGTCTCGCCATGCTGTCATGAGCGATTTCGGGCAGGTGGCAGGTGAAGGTCGATCCGTGACCGGGTTCGCTCTGTAGCGCCACCCAGCCGCCATGCAGTTCGACCATGGCCTTGACCAGAGCAAGACCCAGACCCGGCCCGCCGCGATCGCGGCTGACGAAGCGGTCAAAGATGTGGGCTTGGACGTGGAACGGGATGCCCCGGCCCGTATCGGTGACCTTGATCTGAACTTCGCCGAGGGTGCGTTCAGCCGTCAGGGTGATCGACCCTCCCGCAGGTGTTTGGCGAACCGCATTGCCCATCAGATGGTCGAGCACCTGGTTGAGGCGCAAACGGTCGGCGCGGATCAGACCAATATCTTCGGGGCAGTGGAGGCGAAGGCTCAGGCTCCCATTTTCGGCCTCGGGCAGCCAGCGTGTGCGGGTCGTTTCCAGCAGGCTGTCGATACTGACATCGCCCAGATCCAGCGCCATTTCCCCCGCATCCATCTGGGCCATGTCGAGCACATCGTCGATGGAACGGGCCAGTTGATTGGCCGCCGTCAGGACCGAAACCACATAGCCGCGTGCGCGCTCAGGCAGGGCCGAGGCAGAACTCTCGAGGACTTGAGAATAGCCAATGATGGTGGTCAGGGGCGTGCGCAGTTCATAAGAAACATTACCGACAAAATCGCGTTTCAGCCGTTCGGCCTCGGTCAAGGCGGCGGAGCGGTCGGCCAGCGCCCGTTCGAGCTGACGCGTATCGGTCACATCGGCAAAGGCGATCAGGGTCGCGCCATCAGGCAAGGGGCGCGACTGATAGGACAGGATGCGGCCATCGGAGGACTTCGTCTCACCGCTAAAGGCCACGCGGGCCTGAGGGTCGGGATCGGCCACGCGCGCCTTCATCTCGCGCCAGAACTGCAGATCATGCAGCTTGGGCACGCAGAGCTCGACCACCCCGTCAAAATCTGCTGCCTCTTCGAGCACAACAGCGCTGACGTTCCAGAAGGTCTCAAAGGCCTCATTATGCAGGCGAAGCCGTCCGTCCGAGCCGAACACCGCCACCGCATCGCTCAGCTTGTCCAAGGTCGCTTGCTGGACCTGGATCTGGGCATTGTACTCGGCGCGAAGCCTTAGCTCACCAGTAATGTCGGAATAGAGGATCAGTAGGCCGCCATGGGGATGGGGCTGGCGCACGACCCGCAAGGTTCGTCCATCGGGCAGGGTCCAAAGCTCGTCCGGCGCAATGTCGAGCGCCTCATAGCGTTGCAGTTCCTCAGCCCGCCAGCGGCTATAGTCGACCGTTTCGGGCAGGCGGCGGCGTTGGCGAAGCCTGTCCAGCACCTCGCCATGGCTTGGTCCCTCCGCCAGCCAAGCGGGCTCAAGGCCCCAGAGCTCGGCAAAGGCGGTATTGTGGAAGGCCAGCACCTTGTCCGGGCTGAAGATGGCCACGGCATCGGCCAGATGGTTCAAGGTCTCGTCATGGGCCGCTACGTGGCGCTTGAGCGCCTCGCGCATCTCCTCGGTTTCGGTCACGTCCAGCGCGATGGCCCCGACCCCGCCGCCTTCAAGTGGCCTTGCGGTGATCTGGAAGGCGCGGCGCTGTCCCTGAACGGGCACCCAGCGCAGGGCTGAGCGGGCCTCCACCATTTGAGCCGCTTCGGTGATTAGGGCCTCAGCCCCGCGATCAAAGGCCAGCCCCTTGGTCGCGGCCTCTTCAAGGCTCACAGCATCGGCAGCCTCAAGCCAGGCTTGGTTAGCCCAGACCAGAGCGCCTCCAGCCCCAGCGATCCAGGCGGGTCCCTTTTGGCTATCCAAAAAGGCGGCAAAGCGCGCGGCGGTGGGCAGGGCGGCATTGGCGCTCGCATCCGCTGCTAGCCGAAGCCAAGCCAAGGACCCTGCGGCCCGACCCTCGACGGCCACCACGCCATTGGGACCGCGCGCTTCGAAGGCGCAGGGCTCGCCATGGTCCATTAGGGCTCGCAAACGCCGCGCCTGTTCTGGGTCGGCCCGCATCAGGGCGTGGATCAGGGGCATGGGATCATAGGGCGCGCTGGGGATCTCGACCCCAAGCGCAATGGCGCAGGCGACCAGATTGTCCTCGCCGGAGGCCAGATGGGCCTCGCCATCCTGCAGGGTGATCATGGCACTGTCAAAGGCCTCGACCGAGGCTTGAGCGGCTTCAGCCTCTAACTCGACCTGCGCCAACCGATCCTTGAGCTCAGCAATATGCGCGTCCGTGACCCGCCGCAGATGCAGCGCCCACAGGGTGGCGGAGATCGCCAAGCACACCGCCCCAAAGGCAGCGGCCAAGACCAGATCAGGGCTGGCCATCAAGGCTCATTTCCATCTTGGCTCGCCTCACGCGAAACTCCGCCGTCACCGACACATCAATCCTAATCCGCTGGTAACAGAACGCCCCATAGCGAAGGGTTAAAAATCGACCGCCAGCGTCTTGATGCCGTTGATGAAGTTCGAACGCAGGCGGCGCGGCGCACTGACTGGGCGCAGATTGGGCAGGCGCTCGAACAGGGTCTCGAAGGCGACCTTGAGCTGAAGTTCGGCCAGACGCTGACCCAGACAGACATGCTGACCAAAGCCAAAGCCCAGATGTTTGCCGCTGAGGCCCGTCTTTTTGGCGGTGCGAGACACATCAAACTGGTCGGGATTATCGAACACGGTCTCGTCGCGATTGGCCGAGGGGTACCACATGACGACCTTATCGCCCTTCTTGATCAGCTTACCGCCGACCTCGACATCGCGGGTGGCCGTGCGGCGCATATGCATGACCGGGCTGACATAGCGCACGATTTCTTGGGCGGCGTGAGGCAGAAGGCTGGGGTCCGCGATCAGGGCGGCGCGTTGATCTGGGTTCTGGTCCAGCGCGATCAGACCGCCGGTGATGGAGTTGCGCGTGGTCTCATTGCCCGCCACGACCAGCAGGATGAAGGTGGCCAGATAGCGGGGGACGGGAAACTCCGTCCCCTCCTTGGCCGAGCGGACCAGCATGGAGATCAAATCATCGCCCATGGCCTCTTCGCGCGCCTGCCATAGCCCGAGCGAATAGAGCGCCATCTCTTGGATACAGGCGTTGATGTACTCTTGGCTGGAACGGCATTCGGGATCGTCTTCCCCGACCACGGCATTGGACCATTCAAATAGCTTATCACCATCCGCCTCGCTGACCCCGAACAGTTCAGCTAGGGTCTGGATGGCATAGGGGGCTGAGAAGCTGGCGACGAAGTCGATGGGCCCGCCCTCGGCTGCCCGCTTGGCGATCATGGCGTCGATCAGCACATTGGCTCTGGCGCGAATACCAGCCTCCATGTCGCGCAGGCGCGGCGGGGTAAAGCCGCCCATGATCATGCGGCGGTAGTCGACATGGTGCGGAGGGTCCATCGAGATCATCGAGGCCTCAACGCTGGCATCGGCAACATCATTTTCGTTGGCGATCCGGTGGCCGCCATTGTCGCGCGCCGAGGAAAAGGTCTCTGGATCGGTCGAGGCACGGACAATGTCCTCATGGCGGGTCAAGGACCAAAAGCCTGCGCCGTCCTCTTCAGGGTTCCAGTGGACCGGGTCATTGGCCCGCAGCCAAGCGAACAGCTCATGCGGTACGGCCTGCACATAGAGGTCTGGATTTTTCAGATCGATCTCTTTTGAGGCTTGCGTCGTTGCAGCGGCCATGTCGTCACTCCCTTTGGTCTTTGTTTTGAGGCAAGATAACCCGTAATGAGCCTCGTCCGCTATCCCATTGCGGCCTCTGCTGAAGCCGCACTCACATCGCCGCTCGGTCATGCCGAACGCGAGAGCGAGGCGGCACGTCTGGCCGGGAAGGCGGTGGCCTTTATCAGTCAGGATATGGGCCCGGAATTTGACAATCGCGAGGCCGCGCTTGAGGCTTGGCGCGAGCAACTGGCCGACCTGTCCGCCGAAGATCTGTGGCGCAAGGTGCGTGAGACTGTGGCCCCGGTCTTTGGCCGTATGCCCGGCCCAAAACAGCTCACGCCGAGCTTTGAAGCGGGTAAGCGCTGGCCCGCGCCGCCGCCCAAGCCCAAGACCGTCTGGCGGCTGAACGTCACCTTCTGGCAGCCGATTGTCGATCAGGTTGAGGTTCCGGCTGAGCAAACTGGCCCTCAGGCCCGCAAGCTAAGGCGTGATCCGGAGGCGGAACAGTTGGACGGTGCCAGCCTTCGGGCCTTGGCGCAGCAACCCTTGCGGCCGCAGCGGCTGCAGAAGGGGCTCGATATTGGCCTGTTTGAGGTCCGCGCGCCGGAAGATCCGACCCGGCTGATCGCTGACGAATAGGGTCAGCGAACCGATAGACGCCCGGACCGGTCAGGGGTACATCTGGACGATGGCAATAGGTGTTTTTGATTCAGGGGTGGGCGGCCTTTCGGTCCATCGGGCGCTTGTGGACCGGCTTCCACAGGCCGATTTCCTCTATCTGGCCGATCAGGCCCATGCCCCCTATGGCGGCAAGGGCGGCGAGGAGATTGTCGATCTGACGCGAGCGGGCTGTATTCGCCTGTTCGATCAGGGCGCGTCCCTGGTGATCTTGGCCTGCAATACGGCCTCAGCCATCGCCCTTCGCCGTTTGCAACAGACCTGGTTGCCGACCTATCGCAAGAGCCTTGGCCGGGCGGTCAATGTGCTGGGCATCATTGTTCCGACCATCGAGGCGGCGACGGGCCTACCGTGGGAACACGAGGCTGAGCGGCGGGGTGACAAGGTCGAACGCTTGGATGTGCTCGGCGTCTTTTCTACTCCCGGCACCGCGCGCAGCCGCGTCTATGAGATCGAGATCGACAAGCGCCGTCAGGATGTGGCGGTCTTTTCCGAGCCCTGTCCCGACCTTGCCGGGATGATCGAGGCCAATGCCGCGCCGCAGGACCTGTTGGCCAAGATCACGGCCCATGTCGCCACCTTGAGCCAACGCATTGGCCGAGCGCCGGACCGGGCGATCTTGGGCTGTACCCACTATGAGCTGGTCGCGGACCTCTTTCGCCAAGCCCTGCCGCCGGGCACGCCCCTGATCCATCAGCCGGTCGCGACCGCCGAGGCGGTGGTGCGCTATCTGGCCCAGCATCCTGAATATGATCCGGGCAAGAGCGGCCTTCGCCGGTTCCTGACCACCGGTGAGCCGGGCGCGCAAAATGATCTGGTTGAGGCCTTTTGGGGCGCGCCCCTTAGCTTTGACGCGGCCTAACCAAAATCAGGCAAAGGATAAGGGCGGGCAGGCCGATGGCCCCGGCCCCGATGAAGAACAGGCCATAGGCGCCCATCAGCCCATGGGTGACCTGTAGGGTTTCGACCAAGGCCCCCGAAAAGCCCTTTAGGAACTTGCCCACCCAGGCATAGGTCGAGGTCAGGAGCGCATATTGCGTAGCCGTATAGCCCAGACTGGTGAGGCTGGACATGTAGGTGACCAGCGCTACGCCCGCAAAGCTCATGGCAAAACTATCAAAGGCCATGATGGTGCTGAAGAGGGTCAGGTCTGCGCCGCGATAGGCCAAAAGGGCAAAGCTGGCGACGGCCAAAGGCTGGAGAATGGCTCCAGCGATCAGGGTCTTGACCTGACCAAAACGCAGGGCGAACAGGCCGCCAATGGCGATCCCTGCGATGGAGGCGATCAGGCCCGCTGAGCCGCGCACCGCACCCACCATATCCTTGCTGAAACCAAGGTCGTGGTAAAAGGGATTGGCCATCGGCCCCATAATGAAGTCAGGCAAGCGATAGAGGCTGATCATGGCCAGCATCAAGAAGGCCATGACCCCGTGGGTTTTGAAAAAGGCTGCGAAGGGTCCGACAATGGCTTGGCGCATGCCGCCCAAGGTCCAGAGCGGTAGGGCGGCGTCGTCGCGATCTTGGGTCTCTTGGTCTCGGCGCGGTTCGCTGGCCTTGAGGCTGGCGATCAGGCCGATGGTCATGGCCCCGGCGGCAAGGCCATAGGACAGGTTCCAGCCCAAATGCTGCGCGGACACCAAAATCAGGGCGTCGGTGCACAGAAGGGCGGCGCGGTAGCCAAGCTGTAGGGCGGAAGACAGGAGCGCGATCTCTTCGCCATCATCGGCCGCCTCGATCCGCCAAGCATCGACGACAATGTCTTGGGTCGAGGAGGCAAAGGCGAGGATGAGGGCAAAGACCCCTAGCATGGTCAGTCCGCCCTTAGGACCAACCATGGCCATGGCGATGAGGGCCAGACCGATCAGGATTTGGCTCATGACCATCCAGCCGCGTCGCCGCCCGAGCTTGCCCAGAAGGGGCGCGTCGAGCCGGTCAATGAACGGGGCCCACAGATATTTCAGCGAATAGGCAATCCCGACCCAAGACAGGAAGCCAATGGCCTTGAGACTGGTGCCCTCATCGCGCAGCCAATAGCCCAGCGTATTGCCGCTGAGCAGGAACGGTAGCCCTGAGGAAAAGCCTAGCATCAGCATGACCAGCACCTTGGGCTGGCGCAGGGACGCCATTACATGCTTGGCCCCGGTTTTACTCTTGGTCGCTTCAGTCATGGTGCGCAGTCCCGCCCGTCGGGGAACGCCCCCAAATCACGGGGTCAGATTGGCCTGAGCCGCGCCTAAGGTCCAGTGCGGCTTGGCGCCAGTATCGCGTTGCAGCCAATGCCACAGGGCGCGGCGAAGGGCGATCCGCTCCAGCGGCTTGGACAGGAAATCATCCATGCCCGCCTTTAGGCAGGCTCTGCGACTATCCTCGTCCTGATGGGCGGTGAGGGCCAAGATTGGCGTGGTGATCCCCCGGGCGCGCAGGGCGGCGGTCAGGGACGGGCCGTCCATCTGGGGCAGGCCCATATCCATAAAGATCAGGTCATAGGTATCGGCCAGGGTCTTGGACAGGACCTCATCGGCGCTCGAGACGCAGTCGACGCGGCAGCCCTCTTGGGTCAGCAGGGCGCGGGCCAGCAGGGCGGCAATGGCATTGTCCTCGACCACCAAGACCCGTGCGCCGCGTCTATGGGCGGGCGTTGCAGAAAGCCTCTCGTCGGGCTCGGGGCTTGCGGTCGCACGGTCCGTTTCAAACTGGGCCTCGAACCAGAGGTCGGAAAGACGGCAATGGCCTTCGCGAAGCCCCACGCGGCCACCGTGCAGGTGTGCGAGGGTCTGGATCTTGGCCAAGGCTAGGCGGTCTTCATCCGAGAGGATCTGGGCGTCGGCGGCCTCAAGGCTCGCAAGGGTCGGGCGGACTGAAAAGCGCAGGCCAATCTGGTGGGCGCGCGGTGACGCGCTGGCCATGGGCTCAACAGACAGCATGAGGCTGCCGGCCTTGAGGGTGGTGAGGGCGCGCTTGACCAGGAGGGTGAGGATTTGGCTAAGCCTGTGATGGTCGGCCATGATCTTGGGCGGATGGGCGGCGTCCAAGCCCTGTTCGGTCCAGTGGATGTTGAGGCCACGGGTCAAGGCCTTGGGCCGAACCTGTTCGCACACCGACTGGAGTAGGCTCCCAAGGGCAAGGGGTTCGCGGTTGAGGTTTAAAATGCCGGCATTGAGCTTGGCCAGATCGATCATCTCGGTGATCAGGCCATGGAGTTGGTCGCCCGATTGGCGAAGGGCGGACAGATAACGCTGCTGCTGCGGCGTCAGATCGGTTTCGGCCAACAGATTGGCCATGCCCAAGACGCCGCTCAGCGGCGTGCGCAGGGCATGGCTCATGCTGGTCAGCACAAGACTGGTGTCTGCGGCCCCTTGGGAGGCAGGCGTCAATGGTGGTTTTGGAGTCTGTTGCACAGCTCATCCTAGCCCGCGCAGCCTTAACGCTGAGTCAAAAGCTAAGCTTACCTATTGGTTAATCTTGCCGAGGCCTGATCGGGTTGCGCCAAGGCTTGGCCGGGGTCGCCGGGGCTGCGGCGATAGATCAGGGCCTCGGCAATATGCAGGCGGCGGACCGTCTCGCTACCGTCGAGATCGGCGATGGTGCGGGCCAGACGCAAGGTCCGGGTCCAGCCTCTCGCCGTCACGCCTCCGGCCTCGGCGGCGCGGGTTAGGAGTTGACGGCCGGGCTCATCAAGGGCGGCGATCTGTTCGAGCATCCGGCCCTGCGCCTGAGCATTGAGGCAGAGATCGGGCCGCTCACCCATCGTCGACCCTTGCTCATCCTTGGCGAAGAAGGCTTGGGCGCGGTCCTGCTGGATCTGGCGGGCGCGGCTGACCCGCGCGGCGGCTTCGGCAGAGCCTTCGGCGGGCGGTGGTAGGGCCAGATCGGCGGGGGTCACGGGCGGCATCTCGATCTGAAGATCAATGC
>JBEGOG010000017.1:0-11807 GCA_041182125.1 Pseudomonadota bacterium | reverse complement strand
GTGATCGGTGTCGGTCTGTTCGGCATCAATGTCTGGTGGAACGCCCAGAACGAATGGCTGACCTTCGCCAAACAGTTTGGCCGGGTTGAGCCGTCCGGCCTGCAGCCCAAGTTTTTGGTCGAGCTGCTTCTCACCCAAGTCCTTCTGCTCAATCCCTTTCTGACCGGATTTGCGATCCGAGGCCTGACCGTCAAGGCCTTGCCGTCCGAGGCGGTCGCTGTGGGACGTAAGGTGGATCTGTCACTTCTGGTCCTGACCGCCTTACCCTTTGCGCTCTATCTGATGGTGCACGCGCTCCATGATCGGGTCCAAGGCCATTGGCCGACGCCGCTCTATCCGGCCTTGGCCTTGATCGCAGCGGTCGCAGCGTCACGGCTATCCACCTCCGCCCTAAGCGCCTTTGCCCGGCGCGCCGTCCTTCCTTTCGGGTTGGGGATCGGAGCCTTGGCTTTGATGTTCGGTGCCACAACGGACTATCGTGCAGGGTTCAAGGGCGATCCGGCCCGCACAGTGCGGCAGTGGCCTTCATTCGCCTCGGCCGTGGCAGCGGTCCGACAAGCGCAAGGTGCCAACTGGATCGGGACCTTTAGCTATGTCACCTTGGCCCAGATCACCAACCAACCGACCTTAGATGGCCCCGCTATTCAACTGACGGAGCGGGATCGTTATGCCGCCGCCCCACTCCCGAACGGCTTAGATGTGGCAAGGCCGGGGCTTGTGGTCGATCTGGATCGAAGGATTTCACAAACCGATCTGGCGACCTGTTTTGCGAAGGTTGAGCGCCTGCCAAACCTGCGCCGAGGCGGGGAGGGGCCGGGAAGCTTGGTCTATGGTGTCTATCGCGTCGAGGGGCCTTTACGGGATATTACAGGCAAGGGCTGTTGGTCTGCCAAGACCTTAGCCGACTCGATCAAGCGCGATGCCAAACGGGCGGCAAAAAATTAGACCCAATCGCGGCCTATTAAGGGTCGCGTAATTGCTAATGATCATTATTAAGTCGGTTACGATGGTCGAACAGGAACTAGGGTCATGACGGACATGTCTGCAAATGCGAGCCCTACCTTGCGCGAGTTGATCTCCTTTCGTATCGGCAGTCAGGAATTCTGCGTCGATATTACCTCTGTGCGCGAAATTCGCGGTTGGACCGAGACCACGCCTGTTCCGTTGGCACCGGCCTATGTGCGCGGGGTCATCAATCTGCGTGGCACGGTGATGCCGGTCGTCGATATGTCCTTGCGTCTGGGCCGGGAGCGGACAGAACCCAATGATCGCCATGTGATTGTTGTCACCTTCATCGGTGACCAACTTGTCGGTCTTCTGGTCGATGCGGTCTGTGAAACCCTAACCCTTAAGGATAGCGATATCCAATCAGCTCCGGATGTTGGCGCCGATGCGGTCCGCGCTCTGGTCAAAGGGATCATCGACGTCGAAGGCCGAATGGTGACGCTCTTGGCTTTGGACTATGTTCTGCCACAGATCCAAGCGCCATCTGAGGCCGCCTAGGGGTTGGTGGCCGCTTGGCCACACTGCCGCGCAAACTTTGCTGCACTGCAAAATAAATGACTCGACAGGTCCTGACCTTCGGCGTCAGTCTGCTCCCTGTGCTGACGGTTCGAGAGCAGGGAGGCGCAAGATGTCCGATGTTGTTTTGACACTGCCCATCCAAGAGGGCGACGAAGCGCGTCTATTTGGGACCTATCTACAGGACTATATGCACGCGCTTGAAACCGATGCCAACCTCATGGCTCCGGACAGTGAGGCACCGTTCTTGATGGTCCACAGCAACCCGTCAGCAGCAGGCGAGGTCAAGGTGATCACCTTTCAAGAGACCCATCTGGCCAGTGAATTCTCGGTCGGTTGGGACCGCGCGCGCGGTCTTTTGGCGTAAAGCGGCGAGCTTGGGATCTTTAGGGTGCCCCAGGTGGCAGCTTTTTATCGTGAACCGTAAAAAAATCGACCTACGCCCTTGACCTTGCGCCGCTCTAGGGCTGGCTAGCGACTATGACGATAGGATCAGCAAAATTGGTCATGATTGCTGGAGGCGGTGCCATTGGCTTGACCTGCGCCTTGGTGCTCGCCCGCGTTGGCTATCGCGTGGTTTTGGCCGATCCTGCCGATCGCGGGGCCAATGCGTCCGGTGTCGCAGCCGGTATGCTGGCACCCGCCTTTGAGTCCGCGCTGGACCCCGCCTCCAAGGGCCTGTTCGGGCTCCTAAGGGCCGGGCGCGACGCTTGGCTGGAGGTCTTGACCCAAGGCAGCAGTGGACCTTCAGGCCTTACCCAGCCTGGTGCGCTTTGGGTGGCGACCCCATCGGGTTCAAGCACTGAGGCCATGGCCCAGTCCTTTGACTTTATCGGCGCACAGTATGAAATCGTGACGAGCGCCGCAGCCCAGACCCTGTCGCCCAGGCTCGACCTCCAAGGCGCGGCCTGTCTTTTCACGCAAGAGGACTGGTGCCTCGATGTGACGGTGGTGACGGAACGGCTCTATCAAGAGGCGGTTCAGTTGGGTGTCCAGTTTATCAAGACCTCCGTCACCGATTTTTCGCCCGGCACCGCAACCCTGTCGGATGGGCGGCAGATCCAAGCCGATCATCTGGTCATAGCTGCAGGCCTTGGGCGGGGTATGGCACCCTTAGCGCCGGAACTCGCCTGCCTCTTACCGATTAAGGGGCAAATCCTGTTCTTTGAGGGCGCGGGGCCGAGGCAAGGACCTGTCATTCGCTCGCCCGGCGGTTACGTGGTGGCGCGTGCCTCAGGGGCTATGGTCGGCGCGACGATGGAGTTTGGCCTCGACGATCTGACGCCTGATGCGGTCATCGCAGAGCGCTTGCGAGGGGTGGGGGCGAGCCTCTATCCGGACTTGGCAAGGGCGAAAGCGCAGCATTGGACGGGCGTCAGGGCCGCGACGCCGGATGGCCTGCCCTTGGTCGGACCGAGCCGTGCCCCCGGCGTGACCCTGGCCTGCGGGGCTAGGCGCAATGGCTGGCTGCTCGCGGCCTTGGTTGCAAAAACCGTTGCGGCTCAGCTGGCGAATGAAGCTTTGAACCCCTTCGCGACCCAGATGGACGCGCGTCGGTTCGATATCGCCTGATCTGGATTGAAGGGCGTTAGGGTTTGGTTAACCCTAAATGTTCACCTTTCACCCATGGCAGTCGAGTCGATCAAAGGCGTCGTTCAAGCGGCATTGAGGCGCGCGTCCAACGCGACGGGCGTCGATTTCGGCTTTTTGCTGAAGACGGCAAACCGTGAAAGTGGGTTTAATCCCAATGCGCGGGCGGGAACCTCTTCGGCGGCCGGACTTTTCCAATTCATCGATCAGACTTGGATGAGCACGCTCAAGCAGCATGGTGCCAAACATGGATATGCCAACTACGCCGCCCTGATCGAGAAGGGCTCCGATGGTCGATATCGCGTGCCCAACGGCACCTCGCGCCAAGCCGTTATGGATCTGAAGTTAGACCCTCACGCTGCGTCCTTGATGGCCGGTGAACTGACCTCGGACCATGCTTCATATCGACGCGGCCGTGTCGGGCGTGATCCGACGGCGGGCGAGCTCTATGCGGCGCACTTCCTTGGGCCCCAAGGGTCAGCCAAGCTGATCGAAGCGGTAGCGTCCAAGCCCGGGGCTTCGGCGGCCTCGCTCTTTCCTGATGCGGCGGCGGCCAACCGCTCGATCTTCTATCGCAGCGGGCGGCCTGCAACCGTGGAAGAGGTCTATGCCAACCTGACTAAGGTTGGACCAAGCCAGAGCGCCGACCCAGTCGCCCCCGCGCCGGACACTGGCTATCTGCACTACACCTCGGCACGCAATGCAGACGCCAAGGCGCAGCAAGAGGCGCTGATCAGTCTGATCCTCAACGGTACGCGAGAGCCCGGCAGTCCGTTTGGATCCGCTGGCTCTGACAGTAGCGGCTCTAGCCTCGGCAATTCGATCTTCACCTCGGAGATGTTGCGCATGCTCTCCGAGGCGCGGGACGCCGGCAAAAAGACCTAGGCACCGCTGGCCGCTAGGATCTCAGCCTCGCTGTAGCCAAGGCCGGACAGGATCTCGTGGGTATGTTGGCCCATGGTCGGTGCAGGCCCCTTGGGGCCGTCATCCGCGCCGGGGAAGCGGGCCGGGCCGCCGGGGGCCTTAAAGGTGCCGCCCTTGCCATCGGGCGTATCGACAATGCAGCCCGCTGCGATGGCTTGCGGATCTGCGGCGACCTCTGCGGGCGTCTGCATGGGCGACCAGGCGATGTCGGCGGCGTCCAGTCGCTCGGCGGCCTCAGCGAAGCTCAAGGCCGCGAAGGCCTGATCGAGGGTGCGGACCAGTTCGGGACCATTAGCGCGGCGGTCCTTGGCCTTGGCAAAGCGCGGGTCATCGATCAGCTCTGGGCGACCTGCTGCATTGGCAATCTTTGGCCAGTCCGATGAGCCTTGGCGTGGCAGGAGGCAGATCCAACGCCCATCACCTGACCGAAAGAAGTTGCCCAGCGGATTGACGGCCCCTTCGCGGGGGCGGCTGGAGGCGATGCGTCCGAAACGCAGTTGGATGGCCATGTCTGAGCCGATGGAATAGACGCCGGTGCGAAGCAGTGACGTCTCAACCAAACGCCCAACGCCGGTGCGGCTGCGTTCGACCACAGCGGCCAAGATGGCGGAGGTGGTCGCCAGCGAGGTGATGTGATCGCCCATGGCCGTGCGCAGGGGGAAGGGCTCTGAGCCCTTGGGCGTGGTCAGGGCTCCGACGCCAGCTCTGGCCCAATAGGCGGCCATATCAAAGCCGGGACGATCGGCGTCTGGGCCGGTCAGGCCGTAGCCGGTGACGGAGCAATAGATCAGCTTGGGATGGTCGGCCTTGAGGCTATCATAGTCGAGGCGGGCCCGTTTTAGGGCGGCGGGGCGGACATTGGTCAAGAACACGTCCGCATCCTTGATCAGGCGCACCAAGGCTTCGCGGCCAGCGGGCTTGGAGGTGTCCAGCACCACAGAGCGCTTGCCCCGATTGTCCAATTCAAAGACGGGATTGGCTGACTGGTCTGATCCGATACTGTCGAAGAAGCCGCGAATGGGATCGCCGCCGGGCTGCTCGATCTTGATCACCTCTGCGCCCCAGTCGGTCATGATGCCGCCAGCACCGGGGGCTGCGATATAGCTGGCAAATTCAATGATCTTCAGGCCTTCGAGCATGGTGGTTCCCCCCGTTTTATCGCCCAGCCGATCAGGCGAGCTTTGAGTCCTATTCTGTCGTGGCGCGCCCTCAGAGGGAAGGGCTGCATTATAGGAAACAGATCCTTAAGCATATTCCCGCATCCTGCCCCCGCGCGTTGACGATGGCCGTTCGGGCCTTTTATCGCTCGCGAGCAAGGGCGTATGACAAATAGGCAAACAGCTTTAGCCGGTGCCAACCTTCATAAGATGGTGAGGGGGGCAGTGGCCTATGAGCGAGCGGTGGAGGCTCGCAAGCTGTTCATGGCGATGGACCGGGCAGTGCTGACGCCTGCCGACCGCGCCCACGCCCACGAAATTGTGCGGATCATGGCGGGAGATGCTGCACGCGCCGTTAGATTTGCCCTGTCGGTGACGCTCAAATCATCGCCCTTGATTCCGCATGACGTAGCGTTACGGCTCTCGCACGATACAGACGAGGTGGCGCTTCCGGTGATCAATGCCTCCGGGGCCTTTACTGACGAAGATCTGGTCGAGATCATTCGCACAGCCGGACTGACCCGGCAGGTGGCCATTGCGACGCGGCCGATGCTGAGCGAGCGGGTGACCGGGGTGATTGCCGATGTTGGCCTGCCCGAGGCGGTGATGGCCGCCTGCGCCAATGACAATGCCGCCTTTTCTGAGCGGGCGCTGGGCAAGGTCATTGACCGGTTTCCGCTGTCAGACGATATTCTCAAGGCGATGGCCTATCGTCAGGCCTTGCCTCTGGCTGTATCGGAACGCCTGATCGCCTTGGTTGGCGAGGAGGTCCGAAAGCACCTGATCGCGCACCATAATGTGTCCTCCGATGTGGCGACCAAGATCGTTGAGGGTAGCACAGAGCGGGCGGTCATTGATCTCTTGGACGAGGTCAAACATGTCAAAGATTACAAGCCATTCGTTGTTCATCTCAATGCACAACAGAAGCTAACCGCTTCGCTTCTATTACGGGCTGTGGCGCAGGGGCATATGACGTTCGTGGAGTGGGGGCTGTCCGAGTTGGCCGGCGTGACCTATCAGCGGACTTGGATGATGATCCACGATTCTGGACCCCTCGGCTTTAAGGCCATCTATGAGCGGGCGGGTCTGCCCAGCCGCATGTTCTTGGCCTTTAAGGCGGGCGTCGACACCTATCAGCAGATGGAATTTGACGGTCAACTTGAGGACCGCGAGCGGTTTCAGGAACGAATTTTGCAGCGCTTCTTGACGCAGGATCAGGCCATCGGCAGCGATGATCTGGACTATCTGCTCGATAAGCTCGGTCGCCTGTCGCAGGATAATTCACGCCCAACGGCCACAGAATTCACTTTGCATGCCGTGAGCGCTTGATCGGCGGATCAATTGCTTCACCATGAGGCCTTCAGGGCGCGACAGACGCCTAGCTTGGAGGTCCGCTCGTGACAACAGAACCCGCTCCCATCCGTCCAGCGGCCACCATTTTGCTGGTGCGGGACGAGCCCCAGTTCGAAGTGCTGATGGTCAAACGCCATCATCAGATCGACTTCGCCTCGGGTGCCTTGGTCTTTCCAGGCGGCAAGACCCATGCTGGGGATCATGATGCGGCTTGGGCCGAACGGTCCTTGGGCTGGGACGCCTTTCCCAACATTGAGCGCGAACTGCGCATTGCCGCGATCCGGGAAGCCTATGAAGAGGCAGGGATCTTGCTGGCAAGGGATGCGTCGGGTGAGATGTTCCGCGGCGATGACCGTGCCCACGAGGCCCGCGATATTATCGCTCAAGACCAGCGGCCCTTCTTAGATCTGGTCAAGGAGCTGGATCTCTATCTGGATCTCGGCTGTCTGTCAGCCTTCGCCCGCTGGATCACGCCGTCCATGATGCCCAAGCGCTTTGACACATGGTTCTATGTCGCCCGCGCGCCGGAAGATCAGCTGGCCGCCTGTGATGGTTGGGAGACGGTTGATTCGGAATGGATCACGCCCTCTGAGGCCCTGCGCCTCGCCGCCTCGGGCGAACGCAAGGTGATCTTCCCCACGCGGATGAACCTGCAACTGCTGGCCGAAAGCGCCAATGCCCACGAGGCCATGACCAAAGCCGTTGAGCGGCCTCTGGTCACGGTCGAGCCCAAGGTCGAGCGCCGCGAAGGCGGACCTGTCCTCGTCATCCCCCACGATGCTGGCTACGGTATTGTCGAGGAACCGATGTCGGCCTTGAACTAGCCCGGACGGCCTATTCGCTGGCAAGGAACTGTTTGACGTTTGCTTCCAGTTCCTCGGCCAGGGTCTTGCCGACGGGATGGCTGTCGTCGCGGATATTGGCGCGGACGGCGGCCTTGATGGCGTCAATATGGGCGTCGATGATCAGCAGTGGAGCCTTAGAGCGCCGCACAGGCTCGTCGATGAGGCGGCAGAGTGAGGCGGCAAGGCGCGTGATGATCGGAAACTCATAGGTGGTTCCCAAGCCCTTGAGGTCGTGGGCCGAGATGTAGAGTCTCTCTGAATTTTCAGCATTCAGGCCCTGCTCGTGCACCACTTGGCGCGCATTTTCGAGCTTGGTGATCTCTTCTTCGAGCCACTGGGTGAAATTGTCTGAAAGGCTGGCCAGTGCGGCCTCTGCCTTGGCGATCGCGTCAGCATCGATTCCAGGGAAGCGTCCGCCGACCTTGGCTGACAGGGGGCTGCGAACAGGAATCATTTCGCCCTTTGGGGTCTCGTTCATGGTCAGTCCTCTAGGCCTTCAGCGCCGTGCAAATCAGGTTAGTAATCTACACTACAATCATCTGCTTGATAGTCCATGATTGCGAAAAATGCACGTCAAAGGTTAGAGCAATCGTCGGTCTAGCCCGAAAATTGTTCAGCCAAGACTCTTTCTTCGAGGCTGTGGCCTGCATCAAACAGCATGCAGAGGCTGGTTTCTCGATCCTCGCCGATGTGGACCTCGACAATGTCACGAACTTCGAAATTGTCAGCGACGGCACTGACGGGACGCTTATCCGCCTCAAGGACCTCAAAGGTCACGCGGGCGGAATGGGGTAGGAGTGCGCCGCGCCAGCGCCTCGGACGAAAGGCGCTGATGGCTGTCAGGGCCAAAATTCGCGCCGAAATGGGGATGATCGGGCCATAGGCTGACAGATTATAGGCCGTTGATCCGGCTGGGGTGCAGACCAGCGCCCCGTCACAAACCAACTCGCCCATGCGGACCTTACCATCGATGGATATGCGAAGCTTGGCGGTCTGGCGGGTCTGACGCAGCAGGGAGACCTCGTTGATTGCCAAGGCTTTGTGCTGGCGGCGCTTGGCATCAATGGCGACCATGACCAGAGGATGGATCACGGCCCGCTCGGCGGCATTGATCCGCTCGAGCAGTTCGTCCTCGCTATATTCGTTCATCAAAAAGCCAACCGACCCTCGGTTCATGCCGTAGATCGGGGTTTGGGCGCTCATCGTCCGGTGTAGGGTCTCGAGCATAAAGCCGTCACCCCCGAGGGCAACGACCACTTGGGCCTCTTCAAGGGCCACATCGCCATAGCGTGCAGCGAGGCGGTCACGGGCCTCTTGCGCTTCGGGACGGTCGCTGGCGACGAAGGCCAGACGGCGACTGATGGGTTTCGTTCTGTTCATAGCCCGTGGACCAAGCCCGCCCTAGCTCAACTTGTCAAACCCGCGCTGCATCCAAAGCCCATTTCAGGGCCGCTTTGGCCTGACTTGGGCTGAGATTGTCGAAGGCCCGGTCTACGGCGTGACGACCATCGCCGCCGGGTCGATCGCCCCAAAGCCGCCGAACATGGGCCAAGAGCGGCGAAAAGGTTGCGCGGTCCAGCCCTATGGCCAGGCAGGCGAGGGCCAAGAGGTCTGGTGTCGGGGCCTCAACCACCCGGCGCACAGCGACCAGATCAATATCGCTCAACCGCGCCAAGGCGGCCATGAACAATGAGGGTCGGTCTTCACGCAGGGCACGGAGCACGGCGCTGGGATGGAGGTTGCCGCTGGCCATCAGCTTTTCAGCGAGCCTCTGATCCATCTCGCTTTGGTCTGAGGCGATGGGCTGGGCTTTGCGGGACAGATGAAAGCGGTTGATCAGGCTGGATTGAAGGCTGGTGCCCACCCAAGCCAACATCATCTCCGCCATCGGCGCGGTTAGCAAAGGATGTCTCGCCAAAGGCGCGCGAAGGCTCGCAAACGGGCGCGAGGCTTGGACCAGCCCGAACAGATCTGGGCGCGAAAGGTCGACAGCCGCGTTGGTTGCCAGTGCCGTCAGGACGAGAGGCTCGTTCTGGGCCAGCATCGTGCGGATCACTGCGGGGCCCAAGGCGGGTCGCATGGCCACGGCAATATGATGATCCAGCGTCGTGCCTGAGAGGATTTCCAGAAGATCGTCATCGGTGAGCAAGGGGCTCTCAGCGATGATCGGTTGTGAAATGGGTAGCTCGTCCTGCGACAGTCCAACGACCAGAGCCACAGGCACCCAGTCTTTGGCGGCCACCCTTGCCGAAAGGCGCGCGCGAGTCACGGGGTCCGCCTGCATCACCAAAGGCATCAGAATATCATCGACGAGGGTAAGGATTTGATCGCTCTTAAGCGCCTCAACCACAGCGGGACCTTCGATAAGCGAGATCACTGCGCCAAGCAGTTGCTCACGGTCTTCGGGTGAGCGAAGCTTTGCGAGCTCTGTTAAGGCCTGCGCCAGTTGCGCTAAGGTCAAGGAAACGACTCCACTTTCCGCGCCAGACCGTTAGACACGATTAACCATATTAGAATCTGTATAGGGGGGAATCAGGACATGGGCGAGCCTTTGCTTTTGGCCTTGGATCAAGGCACCACCAGCACCCGTGCCATCCTGTTTGATCGCGGCGGCAAGCCCTTGATCACGGCTAGTCGGCCTTTGCGTCAGTCCTATCCGCAAGATGGCTGGGTCGAGCATGATGCTGAAGAGATCTATGCGGCCTCGGTTGCGGTTCTGCGCGAGGCGGTTGAGACCTCTGGCCGCGATGTCGCGGACATTGCCGCCATCGGCGTGACCAATCAGCGCGAGACGGTGGTGATCTGGGACAAGGAGACGGGCCGTCCCATCCATCCCGCCATCGTCTGGCAAGATCGCCGTACCGCTTCTGTTTGCGACGCCCTGCGAGAGGCAGGCCATGAACCTGACGTGTCTCAAATTACCGGCCTCCTGCTCGATCCCTATTTTTCGGGCACCAAGATTGCCTGGATGCTCGATGCCGTGCCCGGCGCGCGCGCGCGAGCAGCGGCGGGCCAGCTCTTGGCCGGGACGATGGACAGTTGGGTCGTTTGGCGTCTGACCGGCGGCGCGGTCCACGCGACCGACGCGACCAATGCCTCGCGCACGCTGCTGTTTGATCTCGAAGGCCAAGACTGGTCGCCGCAGATGCTGAGCCTTCTGAACGTGCCCAAGGTCCTGCTGCCCAAGGTGCTGGATACAGCCGATGACTATGGCCAGACCACAGCCGATATTCTGGGCCGTTCGGTACCGATCCGCGCGGTGGTTGGCGACCAGCAAAGCGCCCTGATGGGGCAGGGCTGTATCCATCCGGGCGAGATGAAGGCCACCTACGGCACCGGCTGTTTCATGCTGCTCAATACGGGCACCACCCGGCCCGTATCTCGGGCGCGGCTTTTGACGACCGTGGCGGCAAGGGTCGATGGCCAGACCAGCTATGCCCTCGAAGGCTCGATCTTCGTTGCTGGCGCCGCGATCCAGTGGCTGGGTGAGGGCCTATCGATCAGCGGTGGTCCGCAGGCGGCAGAAGCCCTCGCACGGCTCGCTAAGCCCGATCACGGGGTTGTCGTGGTGCCTGCCTTTACCGGCCTTGGTGCGCCTTGGTGGGATGCCGATGCCAGAGGCGCGATCTTGGGCCTGACCCGTGATGCGGGATTGCCCGAGATCGCCGCAGCGACCTTTGATGCGGGGGCCTTTCAAACCCACGACCTGATTGATGCCATGCGTGCCGATGCGCCAGACTGCTTTGGCGAAGGCTCAGAACTGCGCATTGATGGCGGCATGGCCAATAGCGACTATTTCGTTCAGCGCCTGACCGATCTAACCAACGTACCCGTGCGCCGGTCGGAGTTTCACGAGATGACGGCCCTTGGCGCGGCCCTGTTCGCGGGACTGGCCTCGGGGGTCTATGGTTCGCTCGAAGAGGCCGCTGCCGTGCGGCCAACCTCTAAGCAGATCCGGCCCAATATTGACCCAACTGAGCGCCAAATCGCTCTGGCCCGCTGGGCCGACGCCGTGCCGCGCGTCCGCTCGCGTCAGAACGCTTGACGCCAGAGGCACTCGGGGCGATTTTGGACATCAACATATATCGGAGGATCAGACATGGCTGACGGATCATTGGCGGGCCTCGGCTCCGTAAAGGGCAGGGTAAGCGAAGCGGAGTGGAATGCGCGGGTCGATCTGGCCGCGCTCTATCGTCTGGCGGCCTTGAACGGCTGGGACGATATGATCTTCACCCATATCTCGGCTCGGGTGCCGGGACCTGAGCACCATTTCCTCATCAATCCCTATGGCTACCACTTCGACGAGATCACGGCCTCGAGCCTGGTGAAGATCGATATGGAGGGCAATATTGTCGATGAGACTCCGTTCTTCATCAATCCCGCCGGGTTCACCGTCCATTCGGCGGTCCATATGGCC
>JBEGOG010000016.1:0-19948 GCA_041182125.1 Pseudomonadota bacterium | reverse complement strand
TCCGATGCCGCCGATGCCTTTGGCTCGCAATGTGTGGTCGTGGCCATCGATGCCAAGGCGAGGGCCGATGGCTCGGGCTGGGAGGTCTTTACCTATGGCGGGCGCAAGGCCACGGGGCTCGATGTGATTGACTATGCTGTTTCAGCGGTCAAGCGCGGGGCCGGTGAGATTCTCCTGACCTCAATGGACCGGGATGGTGCCAAAAACGGCTATGACACAGCCTTACTGCGGGCCGTTACCGGCGCCGTCAATGTGCCGGTCATCGCCAGCGGCGGGGCCGGGTCTTGCGCTGATCTGGTTGCCGGTGTGCGCGATGGCGGGGCCGATGCGGTACTGGCCGCCTCGATCTTTCACTTCGGCGAGGTCAGTATTGGTGAAGCCAAGGCAGCCATGCGGGCGGCGGGCCTGCCCGTGCGGCCCATCTAGGCGCGAAGGAACGAGCCCATGTCCGACAGCACAAGATTTGCCATAGCCCTTGCCCGCCTCAGCGCCACCATTGCTGAGCGTCAAGGCGATGATCCAAGCCAGTCCTATACCGCCAAACTCCTGTCACAGGGCGCGGTGAAGGCGGCGCAAAAGCTCGGCGAAGAGGCGATTGAGACGGCTCTGGCCGCTGCCCTCAAGGATGCCGATGGCGTCGCTAGCGAAAGTGCCGACCTAATCTATCACTGGCTGGTACTGCTTCAGGCTGCGGGTGTACCTTTGGACGCTGTGGCCGCCAAGCTTGAGGCCCGCGAAGGTCAGTCGGGTCTTGCCGAAAAGGCGTCGCGTAAGCCCTAGGCCTTCTTTTTGAGCGCGACATAGAGCGCGCCTTCTCCGCCATGGCGACGGTGGGCCTCTGACACGCCCGCCACCACCGTGCGCAATCCCGGCGAGGCCAGCCATTCTGGCGTTCGCCGCCGCAAGATGCCATCGCCCAAGAACCCCTTGCCGGTAATGACCAAAACGGCGCGCGAGCCTTCGTCCTGAGCCCGAAGCAAGAAGGCGACAAGGATCGACCGCGCGCGATCCTGATCAAGACCATGAAGATCCAGCCGGGCCAAGATAGGGTCACGCTCACGAGATAGACGCTGTTTTCGGCGCGGCTCTATTTCAGGGGCCGCTGTGGGCTCTGCCTTAAAGACCGCCCCCTTGGCCGGTTTGGGCGCCGGACCCTTAACCTTTGGCGTCAGCCTCATGGGCGACAGGGGCTCGTGCGGTTTATGGCCGGGATTGAGCGGAGAGGGTTCTGGCTCATGGACGAGCTTTGGCGGTGAGCGTCCGGGCCTGGCGCGAACGGTCGATAGGACCGCAGCCCATATTCTAAGCTCGTCTGCGCTGAGGGGTCGGCGCACGCGACTATTGCGTCGCTAGGGTTCGAGGACGCAAGCGATAGAGCGTCAGATTGTGCCTTATCCGTCCCGCCTCGAGACCCGGCCCGTCGCCTCGGCCCAGATAGAGGTCGGCCCGCACCTCGCCCTTGATCGCCCCGCCCGTATCAAGGGCAGAGACCATGCGCTGATAGAGGGGGAAGGAGCCGGTCAGGACCGGCGCGCCCGCATCGATCCACAAAAGATCGCCATAGCGGTGCTGAGATGGATCAATCGCCACCGCTCGGCCCGCGATCAGAGGAATGGCCGCCGCGCCCGCAGGCTCGGTCCCGTCGTCGGTGCCCAGCGTAAAATAAACGTAGCGCGGATTGGTCTGCATGACCTGATCGGCCTTCGCGCCTCGATTTGCCGAAAGCCACTGACGAATGGCCTCAGCGGAGGTGCCATTGTCAGGCAGCAGGCCTTGGTCGCGCAGGGTCTTGGCAATGCCAACAAAGGGCCTGCCGTTAGAGGCCTCATAGACCAGCCGATAGCGCTGACCATCGGGCAACAGGGCCGAGCCAGAGCCTTGGATCTGCAAAAAGAACAGGTCCTCCGGCCTCATCCAGAGCAGCGGCTTGCCAAGGCCGGTCCGCTCGATCTCGGATCGGTCAGGATAGGGCTCAAACCGGCCCTCATAAACTCGGCCAACCTGACGTCTTGCACTAGGATCCTCATCAAGGCCCGCCAGATCAAGAATGAGCAGGTCATCAGGCCGAGCTCGCAGGGGGGCGGAGAACTCGGCATCGGGGGCTAGGCGACCTTGATATTCCGGGGAGTAATAGCCGGTGAGGAGGCCCGTGCCCTGAATAGGTTCGATGCGGAAATTGGCTTCGAAAAAGGCCCGAACTGTCTGGGCATCGGTGCCACTCAGACCCGGCACCCGCGCACAGAGCGCCTTCAAGTCCAAGTCCCTTGTCGCCCTGCAGCTGATCATCAGAGCGCTCAGCGCCGCGATGGGATCCTCAGTTTTCCAACCTGGCAACTGATCGGGCCGATCGAGGCGGACCTCGACTGGAACCGTCACAGGATCGGGCGTTGGGGCCAGTGGTGTGGGCGCGGTATCCTGCAAAACAATATTGGGCGGGAGCGGCGGCGGTGGGCTTTCGACGACCGCCTGGGTCTGGGATGGCGTTTGGACAGCCCGCTTTAAGGGCACGGGATCGACCGGTCCCGCGGGCAAGGCCGCACAAGCGGTCAGCGCAGCCGCACTGGCCAGAAAGGCCAGCTGACGGGCGAGCGTCGCAAACAGGTCCACCCCGCTCAACTCGGCCTAGGCTTCAGCGGCATCAACACGGACCAGCGTCCAGTTCGGATCTGGGCTGGTCAGCATACGGGTAAAGGTCCAAACCTCAGCCGTGCGACGATCATCGACCGCCTCGCCCTCGGGGCCCTTGGTTCGGCTGCGAAACTCAGCCAAGAAACGCACCTTGGCGCTGACCAGATGACCGGTCAGATCAATCGATTCCAAATCGGCGCGCGGCGCTTGGATGAACTCGACGACTTCTGTGCGCCCCTCAGCCGCACGCTGATCGATAACAGCGACAAAGCCGGACAGGACATTAGGGGCTAACAGGCGCTCGAGAGAGGCGCTATCACCTGCTGCAAAGGCCTTAACGATGGTTTCATAGGCCATTTTCGCGCCATTGAGAAAATGGGCGACGTTAAAGCTAGGGTCTCGCGAGCGCACAGCGGCCAGACCCGATAGGGGGGTATCATCCACAGCCTCGACCGGCTCGGGTCCATCGAGCGCGACTGGGGTAGACCGGGCCATGGGCTTTTCGTCTTCAGGGTGGCGACCAACCCGACGACCCAACACGGCATAGAGCTGGTAGAGCACGATACCGGCCAGAACAGCTGAGATTAAAAGTTCTAGGGCTTGCACGGTTCACAACCTGATTAATCGACGACCTAAAGCTGGCCAACATAGGAGATCAGCCCGCCAAGGCCTGCGCCTGACGTCTATATAGGGATTTCCTTGCCACAAGTCAGGGGGGCCGTCATTAGCAACCGACGGCTCTACCGCCTTAACATTGCGTAAGTTCGCCTCCCGTGTTAGCTGCGCGGCTTCAAAACATCAGATTTGGCCGATCTGCTGGATAGGGCCAAGCCTCACGCCGTGAACCATTTCACCCAAGACGGGACGAGCATATGACCGATACTGAAGCTGGCGCATCCATGACTGCTCCTGAGGGCCAGCCCTTGCCGAACGGTGCCGATACCGGCCCCGGCATCCGGATCTTGGCGCAGTTCATTCGCGATCTGTCCTTTGAGAACCCACGCGCTCCTGAGTCCATGCGATCCGGTGCCCCCCAACCCCAGATCGAACTCGGCGTTGAGATGAATGCCCGTGGCCGTGAAGATGGCCTGTTTGAGGTGGACCTCAAACTCTCGGCGACAGCCCAGCGTGAAAACGAAGCGGTGTTCCATATTGAGCTGCTCTATGGCGGTCTGTTCCAAATCCAGGGCGTGCCTGAGGCAGACCTAGAGCCGGTGCTGCTGATTGAGTGCCCGCGCTTCATGTTCCCCTTTGCGCGCCGGATCATTGCTGATCTGTCGAGCGAGGGCGGCTTCCCACCCCTGATGCTCGATCCCATTGATTTTGCGAGCATTTACGCCGCGCGTCAGGCTCAGGCCGCCGCCTCGGGCACGCCCGCTGGCGACTTCACCATTACGGTCTAGGACATCAGGCTGGCGGAACCTAGTTTTCGCCAGCCTGCATCCCGGTCTTATACCAGATGGCCTTTTCTTTGAGGGCCTTCGCCACGAACTTGGCATGAGCCTCGCGCTCCGCCGTGGTTGAACGTGCGCTTAGCGGGTTTGGCCGCGCGCCATAGACCACCGGTCCGGTCGATAGGATCGTCTTGGTCCCGCCCTTGGGTTCGATGGTGAAGTCTAGACCCCGCTCCTTACCGCCCTGCAGTTCAAGATAGACGGCCGCTAACAGTTGCGAGTCGATCAGCGCGCCGTGTTTGTCGCGCGATTCCAATGAGATCTTGTAGCGTTTGCACAGGGCATCGAGCGAATTGTACATGCCCGGAAAGCGCTTTTGCGCCATCGGCAGGGTATCAATCCAACGGTCCTCTGGGATGGGCGCGCGTCCGGCCCGCTCCAGCTCCGCATTGATGAACCCTCGGTCAAAGGGGGCATTATGGGCGATGAGTTTGGCGTCGCCGATAAAGTCTAGAAATTCGTCACTGACCTCAGGCGCGTCAAAGGTTGGCTTGCCAACGAGGAAAGCATTAGAAATGCCGTGCACCCGCTCCGCGTCGGGGTCAATTTCCCGCTTTGGGTCGATAAACCGATGAAAGGTTCGGCCCGTAGGCAACAGGTCATTGAGCTCGACACAGCCAAGTTCGACCAGTCGGTGACCCTGTTTGTGGTCTAGGCCAGTAGTTTCGGTATCGAGGACAATTTCGCGCGCCATTCCCAATCCTTGCGGATGTTCGCGGCGCTGATCAAGAGGCCAATAGTTTGGCGATAGCCGCGCGGACCTGCTCGCGTGCGCTGTCGAGCCCCTTAGAGGTATCGATGACAATATCGGCACGGGCGCGTTTTTCAGCATCCGGCAATTGCCGCGCCAAGATGGCATCGAGCTTTTCCGCCGTCATGTCGGGCCGCGCCATCACTCGCTCGCGCTGAACCTCTTCTGGGGCAGAAACCACGATCACAGCGGCCACATTGCGTTCACCGCCGGTCTCAAACAACAGCGGAATATCGAGGATCACGAGAGGTGCGTTAGCGTCAGCGGCCGCTTGGAAAAACACCTTTCGGCTATCGCCTACAAGCGGATGAACGATGGTCTCGAGCCGTTTCAGGGCTTCCGGATTTCCAACCACGTGCTCGCTGAGCTTGGCGCGGTCGATGGCGCCGTCCACAACTACACCCGGAAACGCGGCCTCGACGGGCGCGACAGCTGCGCCGCCCTTGGCATAGAGAGCGTGGACTGCGGCATCGGCGTCGTAGACGGGCACGCCCTCGGCTTGAAACATCGCCGACGTGGTCGACTTGCCCATGCCAATCGATCCGGTGAGGCCAACAATGATCATCTCAGAACTCCTTAGGCGGCGGTCAGTTGAGCGAGGGCTAGGGCGCGAACATCAACGGTTAGCGGCGGCAGGGCACCATAAAAGGCCTCAAAGGACGGCATGGCCTGACCGATCAACATGTCTAACCCATCAACCGTTTGATGACCTTGATCCTTAGCCTCAGCCAAAAAGGCGGTTTCGAGGGGTTTATAGACCATGTCCATAAAGACGGCGCCCTTAGACACGGTTTTCCATGGCACCTTTGGGCCTTCACCGCCGCCGAGGCCCAAAGAGGTCGCATTGATCACAGCGCCCGCGCCGTCAAAGGCTGCTTCGGCTTGAGACGGATCGAAGGCTAAAACATTAGAGCCTAGGGCCAAGGCTATAGAGCGGGCCTTGTCGAGCGTTCGGTTGACGATGTGGACACGCGGCACCCCCGCTAGGATTAGGGCCGCAGCAGCGCCCCGCGCCGCGCCGCCCGCGCCCAGAATGACCACGGGCGATGTGGTGAGGTTGAGGCTCGGTGCCTGACGGGCAAAGGCATAGAGCAGGCCTTGGCCGTCGGTATTATCCACTCGGATCGTGCCGTCAGTGTGAAACAAAACCAGATTGGCCGCCCCGGAAAGCCGCGCCAGATCGCTCATCTGATCGTCCGCGCCGACAGCGAGGGCGAGGGCCTGCTCTTTAAATGGCAAGGTGACATTGAGACCGCTTATGGCACCGCCGCGCATGCCATTGGCGAAGGCGCGAAAACCATCCTGAGGCGGCGAAAAGGCGACATAGACCCCATCCATACCACTGGCTTGGAGCCAATGATTATGGATCAGCGGGCTCATCGAATGACGCACGGGCTGACCCACAACACCAGCGACGCGGGTTTGCCCAGAGATCATTTGTCTAGAATCCCGTTCTGTCTCAACTGTGCCAACAGGCCTGAAAGGGGTAGCCCAAGGATGGTGAAATAGTCACCCTCGATTTTTTCGAACAGCTGCACGCCTTGCGATTCTAGCTGATAGCCGCCGACGCAAGACAGGATGGCGGATCCTTGGCGTTCTAAATAGGTGGCGAGGAACCGGTCCGAAAAATCTCTCATGGTCAGGCTCGCGGTCACGACCTCTTGCCAAACCGGTACACCGTCGCGGGCCAGTACAGTGGCGGAATGAAGCTGGTGGGTCTTGCCCCGCAAAAGACGAAGGCTGGCTTTGGCTTCATCCATCGAAGCGGCCTTATTGAACAGTGTGCCGTCAAGATCGAGGGTCTGATCTGCGCCGATTACCAGCCCGGGGGTCTGTCTTGATCGGGCCACAGCCTTGGCTCGCGCTAAAGCCTGAGCAATAGCTTTTGGGTCCTGACCGTCGGTCAAAAGATCCGCCTTTAAGCCCTCTTCGTCGATATCTGCGGGTTGAACCACAAAGGGCACGCCAGCACCGATCAAGATCTGCCGCCGCGCCACAGAGCCTGAAGCCAAGATGAGGGGCGGCGCATCGTTGGAGTCAGACGTCATGATGAGGTCTCGGCAGAACCCTTAGCGGCGGATAGTAGGTTCATCACTGCGGCAGCCGTTTCTTCGACAGAGCGACGGGTCACATCAATCACCGGCCAACCATGTTTTTCAAACATCCGCCGAGCTCGAACGATCTCATCACGCACGGACTCTGTATCAATATAGGTGCTTTCGCGATCCTCTTTCAGGCTCAGGAGGCGGTTTCGGCGGATCTGGATCAGTCGATCTGGCGATACGGTCAATCCTACCACCATAGCCTTTTTCAGATTGAACAGCTGTGGCGGCGGCTCCGACCCTGGGACCAATGGCACATTGGCCGCCCTGATACCGCGGTGGGCAAGATAGATGGAGGTCGGGGTTTTTGATGTTCGGCTGACCCCTACCAAAACCACATCTGCAGATTCCAGATGCTGCGTGCCTTGACCATCATCATGGCCAATCGCGTAATTGAGGGCCTCTATGCGATTGAAATAGTCGTGGTCGAGCGTGTGTTGGGCACCGACGCGGGTGGACAGGGATGCGCCCAGATATCGGGCTAAGGCAGAAACCAAAGGATCGAGCGCAGCGATGCACCCCATATCAATATCTCGGCAACCCTCTTCTAGAGCCACGCGCAGGCCCTTATCGACGATGGTATGGATGACGATCCCTGGCGAGGCCTCGATCTCTTTCAAGACCCGCTCCAACTGGCGCGGCGATCGGACCAGGGCGTAGATGTGCTCGATCGGCAAGACATCATCAAACCGGGCGCAGACCGCCTTGGCCATAGCATTAAGCGTCTCGCCGGTGGAATCCGATACGAGGTGGACGTGGAAATAGGTGGCGACGCGCGGTGTGTGGCTCATGACTCTAGTCATGCCCTCAAGGTCTAGGTTCGGCAAGCATTGTGGTTTGGGAAGATTGATCTGTGGAAAAAAGGTTAACGATACCTTAATGACCGGGGTCTAGGCGGTGTCCGGTTTGGGGGTGTTTTTGACCTCTTGAGGTGAAACTGCCAGACCCGGGAGAACCCGATTAAATCAGCACGTCTTTTCCCCGCGCTAGCCCTATTTTTCCGCTCAGCGAAAGGACATCTGTCATTTATGGTTAACAGATTCTAAAGATTCACCGGGATCGAAGCGCTGCCGTTAAGGTTTCGTTAATCCCTTCAAACCGTTTCAAATGATCCCCGGTTTTCACAGGCCACGCGCCTAATCGGTATGGGTCTGGGGATAAGCCTGTAGGGCTAGGGGAAGGCTTTTGGAATCCGGTGTTCCGATTGCGCCTATCCTGTTTGTTCGTTGCCCCTACCTTCAACCCCTACATTTCTATTTTTCTATTAATAAGAGAAGGAAGGGCCCTTCGAGTGGGAGTGGGCTTGAGTATGGTCAGGGAAATGGCTTTAAGAGAGCCATGACCCAGTCCCTGACCCAGCCCCTACCATCGACCGGCCACACCGGATCATCACCCTCTGCTTTGCTGAAGGTACTTGCCGGTCAAACCTTGGCCAAACCGCCCGTTTGGTTCATGCGCCAAGCCGGTCGATATTTACCGGAATATCGCGCCCTTCGCGCGACAGCCCCCGATTTTATCTCCTTCTGTCTGGACCCTGAAAAGGCCGCTGAGGCGACCTTGCAGCCCATGCGCCGTTTTCCCTTCAGCGCCGCGATTGTCTTTGCCGATATTTTGCTGATCCCGGGTGCCTTGGGACAGGATGTTCGGTTTGAGGTCGGGGAAGGACCAAAGCTGGGGACCTTGCCGTCACTGGAAAGCATGAGGGACCAGATCGAGGCCTCTACGGCACGCCTATCGGCTGTTGGTGAGACCCTAAGCCGCGTTCGCTCGGCCTTGGAGCCAGAGCGGGCCCTGATCGGCTTTGCCGGCGCGCCATGGACGGTGGCGACCTATATGATTGAGGGAGGCTCCAGCGATCGTACCGGCGCACGGACCTATGCCTATACCCATCCAGAAGCGCTTGATGGCTTGCTGGACATATTGGTTGAGGCCACAGCCCTCTATCTGATTATGCAGGCCAAGGCCGGGGCCCAGGTTCTTAAGCTTTTCGAATCTTGGGCGGAAAATCTGCCAGAGGATCTCTTTGAGCGCCTCGTCATTGGCCCCCATATGCGGATCATCGAAAAGGTTCGAGCCGCTGGGATCGACGCGCCCTTTATTGGCTTTCCAAAGGGCGCTGGAACCTTGGTCGCCAACTATGTCGCGAAGGTGCCTGTCCAAGCTATCGCTATGGATGTTCAAGCCTCCGGTGCTTTCGGTCGCCAGTTACAACAGAGCACAGCCATTCAGGGCGCGCTGGACCCTCTGCTTTTGCGCGCAGGCGGAGCCGCTCTTGATCGCCGCGTCGAAGAGATGTTGGTCCAATGGGGGGCTGGGCCCTATATCTTCAACCTTGGCCACGGGATTTTGCCCGATACGCCGATAGCCCATGTCGAGCAGGTCTTGGCTCGGGTCGTTGGCGCTTAAGGGCCTAGTGGGGATTTTAGTGTGACCAAGGATCAAGCGACCAAAAAGATTGCCGTTGTTCTGTTTAATCTGGGCGGACCAGATGGGCCCAAAGCGGTGCAGCCTTTCCTCTATAATCTCTTTGCGGATAAGGCGATTATCGGCGCGCCAGCGGGTATCAGACAGGCGCTCGCCTTGATGATCTCGACCCTGCGCAAAAAGTCCGCTCAGGCCAATTACAATATTATGGGCGGCGGCTCTCCAATCTTGCCGCAAACAACAGCTCAGGCCGAGGCTCTGGCCGCTGCCATGTCCAGCAAGGTCGATGGCGCTGAGGTGAAGCTGTTCATCGCCATGCGCTATTGGCACCCCTTTACCCATGAGGCAGCCAAGGCGGTGGCAGCCTACGAGCCTGACGAAATCATTCTCTTGCCGCTCTATCCGCAGTTTTCGACGACGACGACCGGTTCATCGGTTGGCGAATGGAACAGGGTCTATCGCGGTTCGGGCCAAGCGCGGGAAATCTGCTGCTATCCGACACTGGACGGCGTTGTTGAGGCCCACGCGAAATCCATCGAGCGTGCCTATCAGGCGGCGGGTTCGCCAGCGGGAACGCGTTTACTCTTTTCCGCACATGGCTTGCCAGAAAAGATTATCGATCAGGGTGACCCCTATCAGTCTCAGATCGAAGCGACGGCGGCCGCCGTTGCTGCGCGATTGGGCAAGGGCTGGGATTGGCAGATCTGTTATCAAAGCCGGGTGGGGCCATTAAAATGGATCGGTCCAACCACCCCTGATGCCATAGCCGCCGCCGCTGAAGCGGGTCTTGGCGTCATTGTCACGCCGATCGCCTTTGTCTCTGAGCACATTGAGACCCTGGTCGAGCTGGACCATGAATATGCCGAGTTGGCCCACGATCTGGGCTGCCCGCACTATATTCGCGTCCCGGCCCTTGGCACCGATCCAATCTTTATAGAAGCCCTATCAGAGCTGGCAGTTAGCAGCTTGAGCCGGACCGGTACCGCGCCATGCCAAGGCTGGTCCTGTGATGCTAAGCACATCAAGTGTCCGCATCGCGCGACAGCGGCTTAGGGGGAACGGCATGGCTCAACATTATGACCTATTACGCGGGCTTCACATTATAGCGGTGATCGCTTGGATGGCGGGTATGCTCTACCTGCCGCGTCTCTATGCCTATCACAGCGCGGCAACTCCCGGATCGGAGATGGACGAGACCTTTAAGGTCATGGAGCGCAAGCTTCTGCGCATCATCATGAACCCCGCCATGATCTTGACCTTGCTCTTCGGGGGTCTGCTCATCTGGGCCGATGGCGAGATCCGCGGTTGGGGCTTCTTGGGGCAGCCTTGGATGGTGACCAAGCTTCTCGGTGTTGTTTTCTTGTTGGGTTGGCATGGATTTCTCGCTGGAGCCCGCAAGAGGTTCGAGAAGGGCACCAACCAGCGTTCGGGCAAGTTTTGGCGGATGACCAACGAATTGCCCTTCATCGCGGCGATCATCATGGTCATTGCTGTGACCACGGAATTTATCCACTTTTGACACTGAGCCTCTTGGGAGGGTTGGGCATTATCTTGACCTGACCTGCCTTATGTGGTTCGGCTAGTCCCAGACGTGGCGCGCCACGTTCCCGCCTCTCACCGACGTCTTACCGCTGGTCCGCTCAAGGATCGCACCAAGGCCTATCGGTCCTCCCTTCGCGCCGCTTGGCGCACATCACTGGTCTAAAGCTTCGGACAGCGGAGCTATAGACGCGCGTGGCTGCTTGATCGCAGCCCAAATGGCTTTGAGACTTTTAAATGCAAGACGAACCGATCCACGATACCGACGCCGATCAAATTGTTGATACCACGGCCACCGATGGCCCATCTTTGGAAGCCGAACTTGAGCCGACCGGTGGCGATGCCGCTAAGGCCGTGGCCCAGATGGGCATCACGCGCATGTCGCTGATGGAGCTGAAGCTCAAATCTCCCAGCGACCTGTTGGCGCTGGCTGAGGCCATGGAGATCGAGAACGCCAATTCCATGCGCAAGCAGGACATGATGTTCGGGATCCTCAAGGCCGTAGCCGAAGAGGGTGTCGAAATCTCCGGCGGCGGCGTGATGGAGGTTGTGCAGGACGGGTTTGGTTTCTTGCGCTCGCCAGAAGCCAACTATCTGCCAGGCCCAGACGATATCTATGTCTCCCCCTCACAGATCCGCAAGTTTGGTTTGCGCACGGGCGACAGCGTTGAGGGACCGATCCGCGCACCGCGAGAAGGCGAGCGCTATTTCGCCCTGCTGAAGGTCGATTCGATCAATTTCGAGAACCCCGAAAATGTCCGCCATAAGGTTCACTTCGATAACCTGACCCCGCTCTATCCCGATGAGCGCCTGACGATCCGGCCGCGTGATCGATATTGTCGCGCCCTTGGGCAAGGGCCAGCGCTGCCTGATCGTCGCCCCGCCTCGCGTGGGTAAGACGGTGATGTTGCAAAATATCGCCAAGTCGATCGCGGCCAACCACCCTGAATGTTACCTGATCGTGCTTCTGATCGACGAGCGTCCAGAAGAGGTGACTGATATGCAGCGTACCGTGAAGGGCGAGGTGATCTCCTCAACCTTCGACGAGCCCGCAACGCGCCACGTTCAGGTTGCCGAGATGGTCATCGAAAAGGCCAAGCGCCTGGTCGAGCACAAGCGCGACGTGATCATCCTGCTGGACTCCGTCACCCGTCTGGGCCGCGCCTATAATACGGTGGTGCCGTCGTCGGGTAAGGTTCTGACCGGCGGTGTTGATGCCAACGCCCTGCAACGGCCCAAGCGCTTCTTTGGTGCGGCGCGCAATATCGAGGAGGGCGGTTCCTTGACCATCATCGCGACCGCCCTGATCGATACGGGCAGCCGCATGGACGAGGTCATCTTCGAAGAGTTCAAGGGCACCGGTAACTCGGAAATTATCCTCGACCGCAAGGTTGCCGATAAGCGGGTCTTCCCGGCCATCGACATCCTTAAGTCGGGTACCCGTAAGGAAGATCTCATCACACCGAAGGACGTGCTGCAAAAGACCTATGTCCTGCGCCGCATCCTCAATCCGATGGGTCCGCAAGACGCCATCGAGTTCCTGCTCGACAAGATGCGTCAGACCAAGAACAACGCCGACTTCTTCCAGTCGATGAATACCTAATAGAAAGGGCGGCCGCTGAAACCTCAGGGCCGCCCTTTTAGTTTAATAAAATCAGCTATTTATTATGGAATAAGCAGGGTCGCGCCAGTGGTTTCGCGTGCCGCCAAGGCCTCGTGAGCAGCGCGTGTGTCCTTTAAAGCGAACTCAGCGCCGATCTGGATCTTAACCGCGCCTGAGTCGATGACCGCAAACAGAGCATTAGCGCTCTCATCCAGATCCTCAGTGGTGGCGATATAGTCAAAGAGGGTCGGCCGGGTGAAGAACAGCGATCCCGCCGCCGCGAGGCGCGCAGGTGCAAAGGGCGGCACAGGACCTGAAGCATTACCGAAACTGACAAACAGGCCCCGGCGGCTCAGGCTGGCAAGGGTGGCTTCAAAAGTATCGGCACCGACGGAGTCATAGGCCACCGCGACACCCTGCCCCTTGGTGATCTCCTTCACGCGCGCCGCGACATCTTCTGTGCGATATTGGATCACATGGTGACAGCCCTGAGCCATGGCCAGATCAGCCTTAGCCTTAGAGCCAGCGGTGCCAATGACGACGGCGCCGAGGGCTCTGGCCCACTGGGTCATGATCGACCCGACCCCGCCCGCCGCGGCATGGATCAGGATCATGTCTCCGGCCTTGACGGGGAAGCAGCGCCGTAAGAGGAATTCTGCCGTCATGCCCTTGAGCATAGCCGCAGCAGCCTCCTTCAGGCTCACCCCATCGGGTACCTTAACGGCGCGGTTTGCGGCGGTGACATGGACCTCGGAATAGGCACCCAGCGGCCCGCTGCCATAGGCTGCGCGGTCGCCAACGGCAAAGCGGGTCACGCCCTCGCCGATCGCATCCACAATGCCTGCGCCCTCGAGACCCAGAACGGCCGGAAAGGGGATCGGATAGAGACCGCTACGCTGATAGATGTCGATGAAGTTCAGACCGATGGCTTCGTGGCGAATGCGGATCTGGCCGGGCCCTGGTGTGGGCTCTGGCAGGTCGATGGCCTTGAGAACCTCTGGCCCCCCAGCCTCTGTCGCTTGAATGGCGAGCATGATCTTGCGTCTCCCAGCTTTGGGTTAAAGGTTGGCGGCGAAGAAGGCCAAGGTTCGCTGCTCGGCCAAGGCGGCATCGGCGGCGTCATAATGCTCACCGCCCTTGCGGGCAAAGGCGTGGTCGCGGCCCGCATAGCTATGAAGGGTGACGAATGGGTGGCCAGAGAGGGCCTCGGTCAGGGTGGCTTGCGCGGCCTTGGGCACAAACTGGTCTTCCTCGGCCACGTGCAACAGGACGGGACGTTTGAGGGACTTGGCCTCATCCACCTTATTTTCAATGCCGACGCCATAGAAACAGACGGCAGCGTCAATGTCTGTGCGGGTCGCGGTCAGGAACGACAGGAGGCCTCCAAGGCAAAAACCCACCGAGCCAACCTTGCCATTGCAGCCCTCATCGGCGCGGATGGCGGCCAGGGTCGCGGCGATGTCTTCGACGCCCTTATCGACATTGAACGCCGTATAGAGTTCAAAGGCCTTGGCCCACTCGGCCTCAGACTGGTCGGTAATGTCGATGCCCGGTTCGATACGCCAGAACAGGTCGGGACAGATGGCCAAATAGCCTTGGGCGGCCAGATCGTCGGCAATGGCCCGCATCACTGCATTGACGCCGAAGATTTCTTGGATGACGACCACGGCCGGGGCCTTGGCGGCGGCGGGTCTGGCCACATAGGCGTTAAAGGTTCCGTCATTGGTCTTTATGGTGGTCATTGTGCCAGACATGGTCAGTCTCCAAGATGTCGGTCGGAAATGGGGTCGGTTTCAAGATAGAGACCTTGCGGCGATTAGGCCAAGGGTCTTTCAAATCTTAATAGGCGCATGACAGGGTTGTGGGCCAGCCACTGTGAGGAGGCACATTGCCATGAAGATGACCATCGAGATTGATTGCACCCCGCTCGAAGCGCGGACCTTTCTGGGTCTGCCTGATGTCAGCGTTTTAAACGATCATCTGGTGCAAGAGATGAAGACGCGGATGGACACCAATATGGCCATGCTGCAGCCCGATGAGCTGATGAAAAACTGGATGGCCTTTGGCGGTCAGGCGACGGAGCAGTTTCGTAAACTGATGACGGCGGCTGCCACCACCACCATGACCGGCACCAAGCCGTAAAACTAGCAACTGATGTCAGATACGATCTATGCGCCGGCGACGGCCCCGGGCCGGTCTGCGGTCGCAGTCTTGCGCCTCTCGGGGCCGCAAACGCAGGCGGTTCTAAGCCAACTGATCGGCCGCCTGCCTGAGCCTAGGCGCGCGAGCCTGCGACGATTGAGGGATCCGGCGATGGGAGGCGTTCTAGACGACGGTCTGGTGCTGTGGTTCCCCGGTCCGGCCAGCTATACGGGCGAGGACTCTGCCGAGCTTCATCTCCATGGGGGCATGGCGGTGGTTGAGGGGGTTCTGGACGCGCTGGACAGGCTGGGCCTGCGGATGGCCGAGCCCGGCGAATTTACCCGCCGCGCCTTTCAAAACCAGCGCATGGATTTGGCCCAGGCTGAGGCGGTGGCCGATCTGGTCGATGCTGAGACGGCGGCTCAAAGACAGCAGGCGTTGGACCAGCTAGCGGGTGGCCTGTCTCAGCGTTATGAACGATGGCGAAATCAGCTCTTGGAGGGGCTCGCGCTTCTAGAGGCCGGGATTGATTTTCCGGACGAGGAGGTCCCAGAGGCCGTGGCCAATATGGCCCGTCCGCCGCTTGAAGGTCTGCTCGCTGAGATCCGCTATGCCCTGGATGACGGCAAGCGGGGGGAGCGGATCCGCGACGGCTATCGTGTCGCTGTGATCGGCGCGCCCAATGCGGGCAAGTCCAGCCTGATCAATGGGCTGCTTGGCCGCGACGCCGCTATCGTCACCGATATTGCGGGAACCACGCGGGACATTATTGAGGCCCCTCTGGTCTTGGCGGGCTTTAAGCTCTTGCTGGCCGATACGGCCGGTATTCGTCAGAGCGGCGATTTGATCGAGCAGGAGGGTGTGCGACGGGCCCAAGCTTGGGCGCAAGATGCTGCCCTTCGGCTCTGGCTGGTGGATGGTGCCTCGACCTCTGGCGATTGGGCCTTGGCTAAGGATCTGGTGGGACGCGGCGATGTCTGTCTGATCAATAAGGCGGACCTTGGCCGGTCGGCTGACGGCGTTGCGGCGGAAGCTTGGGCGCGGGCTCAGGGGCTCGCCGTGCAGAGCATCAGTCTCGCAACCGGCGACGCTGATGCGGTGCGCCTTGATCTCACCGAGCGGGTGACGGCGGCCCTGTCCGGGGCTGACTTTCCAGCGGCGACGCGGCGGCGGCATGCGGTTCACCTGTCTGAAGCGGCAGGTCATATAGACCGCGCCCTCGGCGTTCTGGCGCTGGGCTCTGAATTGGCCGCTGAGGATGTACGGTTGGCGGCGCGGGCGCTCGAGCGGGTCACCGGTCGGATCGATCCCGAGGACGTGCTGGGCGCGGTCTTTTCCACCTTCTGTATTGGCAAGTGACCTGTTTCACGTGAAACATAGGCGATCGCCGTACGGAGCGCGGGGTGATGTTTCACGTGAAACACAGTCCTGCGCCTGCTTTGGCCCTGACTCACCTCGACGCCAAGCGGCGGTTACCCTATAAGATGACCAGCGGCACATTGGCCCGCCCTGCCCCACATGATCAAACCCGTGAGCGCCATTCAACCCCTTATGCCGACAGCGGCTTGGGATGTCATTGTCATCGGCGGTGGCCATGCGGGCTGCGAGGCCGCAGCGGCTTCAGCGCGCTTTGGCGCAAAGACCCTTTTGCTGACCCACAGGCTCGAGACCTTGGGCGAAATGTCCTGCAATCCCGCTATTGGCGGCCTCGGCAAGGGCCATCTTGTGCGCGAGATCGATGCCCTTGCTGGGTTGATGGGCCGGATGGCCGATCAGGCCGGTATTCAGTTTCGTATGCTCAATCGGTCCAAGGGTGCGGCCGTCCGTGGTCCTCGCTCTCAGATCGACCGCAAGCTCTACCGGGAGGCCATGCAGGCCGCCTTGGCCAATCAACCCAATCTGACCCCCCATGCCGAGGCGGTCGAAGACCTGATCATCGAAGAGGGCCGCGTCGCCGGTGTCATCGGCGCAACGGGCGTTGCCTATCGGGCAGCGCGGATTGTCCTGACAACAGGCACCTTCTTGAAGGGCGTCATCCATCTGGGTGAAAAGCGCATTCCAGCAGGCCGGGTGGGCGATCAACCCGCCATCGGTCTGGCCGACCGTCTCTATGGCCTTGGCCTGAGTATGGGCCGCCTTAAGACCGGTACGCCTGCGCGCCTCGATGGCTCGACCATCCATTGGGATCAGCTGGACATGCAGGAGGCTGATAACCCTCCCGTGCCCTTCTCGTTCCTGACCGACAAGATCACGACTCCGCAGATTGCTTGCGGCATCACCTTCACCAATCAAGAGACCCACAAGATCATTGCTGAGCGCCTGACAGAATCGGCGGTCTATGGCGGCCGGACGACCGGTGTTGGGCCGCGCTATTGTCCGTCGATCGAAGACAAGGTCGTGCGCTTTGCCGACAAGACCAGCCATCAGGTGTTCTTGGAGCCGGAAGGATTGGATGACGATACGGTCTATCCCAATGGCGTCTCGACCTCGGTGTCCGAAGAGACTCAGACCCTGTTCCTCCGCACCATTCCGGGCCTTGAATCGGTCGTCATCCGCCGGTTCGGCTATGCCATCGAATATGACTATGTCGATCCGCGTGAACTGACCCCGGCCCTAGAGGTCAAGCGTCTGCCCGGTCTCTATCTGGCCGGTCAGATCAATGGCACGACGGGTTATGAAGAGGCTGGCGCTCAAGGTCTGGTCGCGGGCCTCAATGCCGCCCGTCAGGCCTCTGGGGCCGATCCAGTGACCTTTGCGCGGGACGAGGCCTATATTGGCGTCATGATCGATGATCTGGTCACACGTGGCGTGACCGAGCCCTATCGCATGTTCACCAGCCGCGCCGAATATCGTCTCACCTTGCGGGCAGACAATGCCGATCAGCGCCTCACCGCACGTGGTCTGGCCCTTGGCTGTGTCGGCACCGAGCGGGCTGAGCTCTATGCTATCAAGGCCGATGCCCTGCGCCTCGCTCGACAACAGGCGGATCAATTGACCCTGACCCCTCAGGAGGCCGGTCGTCACGGTCTCTATGTCAAGGCCGACGGTCAAAGGCGGAGCCTCAAGCACCTGCTGGCCTATCCAGAGTTCTCGTTTGAGGCCTTGACGCAGGTCTGGCCACAGATCGCCCGGTGGACCCCCGATGTGCGCGAACAGGTTGAGATCGATGCGACCTATAGCGGCTATCTTGACCGCCAAACGGCCGATGTCGAAGCCTTCCGCCGGGATGAGAATCTCACCCTTCCCGCCGACCTCAACTATAGCCTTGTCGGCGGCCTATCCAACGAGGTCCGGGAGAAGCTGATCCGCGTTCAGCCCCAGACGCTCGGTCAAGCCGCCCGTATTGAGGGCGTGACCCCCGGTGCCTTGACCGCACTTCTCGCCCATGTTCGCAGGCCAACCCATGCCGCTTGATCACCCCAATAGCGCCCCCGCCGTCACGGATGCCGTAAGCTTTCAGGCTGCAACTGGGGCAAGCGATGCACAGGTGGCCGATATTGAGACATACCGTCTGCTCCTCGCTGACTGGAACACGCGGATGAACCTGGTCGGACCCTCGGCGATGGCGGAGTTTTGGGGCCGCCATGCCTTTGATAGCGCTCAACTGCTCAGCTTGGCCCCCGATGCCAAGGTCTGGGCCGATCTGGGGGCTGGCGCAGGATTTCCGGGCCTTATCCTCGCCATCCTGCTCAAGGATGACCCCGATGGTGAAGTCCATCTGGTCGAGAGCATGGCTAAGCGTTGCCGGTTTTTAGAGGCTGTTATTGAGGCGCTGGACCTCCCTGCCATTGTCCATAATGCGCGCGCTGAAAGCATCGGCCTAAGGGTTGACCGCGTTACAGCGCGGGCCTTTGCGCCGATGGAACGGCTTTTGACCTTCGCCCAACCCTATTTCAAGCTTGGAGCCGTGGGCCTGTTCCTTAAGGGTGAAGGGGTCGATGCCGAGTTGGAATTGGCCGCGAAGGACTGGACCTTCCAGGCCAGACAGTTTCCGAGCCGAAGCGATCCTCGTGGTCGCATCGTCGAGATTAAGAGGCTCTATCGTGCCCAATAGTCCCATCCCGGCCCTTCGCGTCCTGTCGATCTCCAACCAAAAGGGTGGCGTTGGGAAAACGACGACGGCGATCAATCTCGGTACCGCCTTGGCGGCTGTCGGGCAGCGGGTGCTGATCCTTGATCTCGACCCTCAGGGTAATGCCTCAACGGGTCTGGGTGTGCCGCGTCAAAAGCGGACCACGACCATCTATGATGTCTTGCTTGGCGAGCGCCCGATCTTAGAGGCTGCGGTCGAAACCGCCCTCCCCGGCCTGCACCTCGTGCCCTCTGATGCTGATCTGTCGGGCGTCGAGATGGAGTTGGCCCAGGTCGCGGGCCGATCGTTCAAACTGCGTGATGCTCTTGCGACCTTGCGCGCTGATACGAGCCCAGATCGCTACACCTATGTTCTAATCGATTGTCCGCCGTCGCTGAACCTTCTGACGGTCAATGCCATGGCCGCCGCCGATGCGGTTTTGGTGCCGCTCCAGTGCGAGTTCTTTGCGCTCGAGGGCCTTAGTCAACTGATGCGCACGGTCGATCTGGTGCGTGGCAGCCTCAATCCGACCCTCGAAATTCAGGGCGTCGTGCTGACCATGTATGACAAGCGCAATAGCCTGTCTGAACAGGTCGCGTTGGATGTGCGCAGCCACTTTGGTGACAAGGTCTATGAGACGGTTATTCCGCGCAATGTCCGGGTCTCAGAGGCGCCGTCCTTTGGCAAGCCCGTCCTGATCTACGACCTCAAATGCGCCGGCAGCCAAGCCTATTTGAGGCTGGCTAAGGAAGTGGTGGCCCGCGAGCGGGCGCGCCAGACACAGACGGCCTGACACAGATGGCTGAAGGCCGCAGGGGTTTGGGCCGAGGACTTTCGGCCCTGTTGGGGGAATCTGAGGCCGAACTGGTCAGTGCCGAGGTGCGTGACGCCGACCGTGCGGTCGCCTCAGCGGCGGCGCGCGAGACGCCCATTGAGCTGCTCCGCCGCAATCCGGATCAACCCCGTAGGCAGTTTACGGAAGGCGACATCAACGAGCTTGCGGACTCCATCCGTGAGGTTGGCATCCTGCAGCCCATTCTGGTTCGCCCTGCCCCGGGTTCGGCGGGTGACTATCAGATCGTTGCGGGTGAGCGGCGTTGGCGCGCCGCCCAGATGGCGGGCCTAAAGACTGTCCCCATCTTGGTGCGCGATCTGGACGATCTCGCCGTTTTAGAAATCGGCATCATCGAGAATGTTCAACGCGCTGATCTGAATCCGGTGGAAGAGGCCTTG
>JBEGOG010000015.1:0-13164 GCA_041182125.1 Pseudomonadota bacterium | reverse complement strand
GCTGCGGAGGTCCGTGTCAGTCCCCTGGGTTGCTTCGCGATGCTCGCAATGACGCGGTGATGAGCGCGCGCCACCTTCATCGAAATCAGATCTCCTCACCAACCTGCTTAACCTGACCCAGGCCGGAAATGCTGGTGGAGAGGCTGGCCGGTTTGCGGGTCAGTTCGACGCCGCCAATGCCAGAGATCGAGATGTTGGCGCTGGCGCGTGGACCAAGCTTGGCTGAGCCCGCACCGGACAGGCTGACCTCGGCCTCATCCATTTGCATTCCCGACAGATCGGCAGATCCCGCGCCTGAAATGTCGAGGGACAGGGCCTTGACCTTTCCCGTACCCGTCACGCTGCCTGTGCCAGAGAGGTTGATCTCCAAATCCTGCTGATCAAATTGGCGTAGGGTCAGGGACTGGACACCGCCCAGCTCGAACCGATGAACATTGGGGGCGGTCAGGGTGACTTTGAGCTTCCCGTCCCAACCATGGCCGCCATCGCGCGAGATGGTCCCGTGGTCGATCTCTATATCGTCGAGCACAGCCTTAGGCGCTTGGATGGTCAGTTTCGCGATCGGGCCTTGGATATAGGTGATCTCAGCAACGTCATTGACCTCTAACCGATCTGACGCTGCCCAAGGAAAGTCACGGCTAACCACTGGCCCAGTAACGCGGGTCGTGTAGTCGTGATCATCCGACCCGACGGACCAATGCAAGTTCTTGTTTTGGCTAAGGGTCTGAACGAAGGACCCGATAGAGGACAGACCTCCGGCAAAGCCGATGGCGGCAGCCATCGACCCGATGGACAGGAAAAACCCGACAACGGTGTGAGTGTGCGGATCATGGACGGACCTCCGAAGATTCAAGAACAGGCTTCAAAAGACGCATATGCAGGCGGCCAAACCAGACCAGGCCATTGACGAAACCAATAGAGACAAGGGCTGCTAGAGCACCGAGCGACACGCCGCCTGCCATGAGGCTCAGACCGCCGAACATGATGGCAGCAATATAGTGGCCCATGCCGGCAAAGGGCCCCGCGACAAAGATGATGGCACCGCCGGTAAAGATCCCGACAGAGATAACCATGGCCGCGACCGGAAGCAGGATGGGCAAGAGGATGACAATATCGATCACCCCAAGGCCGAGGATCGCAAAGATCGCGCCCGCAGCCGCAGAAGGATTGCGCTCCAGCTCCCAGCGGCGAATGCCCGCCTCGGTACGCAGTTCGCGGGCCAGACGTGAGGGATCGCCGAGCGCGCTGGCGATCTCATCTTCGGTGCGGCCCGCTTGCAGGCCCTCTGAAAAATGCGCCTCGTAGTCAGCCATCACCTCATCGACCGTGGTCTGCGGCAAGCCGCGCAACCCGGTCCTGAGTTTCTCAAGAAAGGTCTCTCGATTCATTGGGGTGCTCCCAGTATGGCATTGACGGCCTCGGAAAAGGCGGTCCATTCGATGGTCTGGGCAGCAAGGCTCGCCCGTCCGGATGTGGTCAGCTTGTAATATTTGCGCGGTGGGCCCGATGAGCTCTCGACCAGATAGGTTTCCACCAACCGGTCGGTCTGCATGCGGCGCATGAGCGGGTAGATCGTGCCTTCCCCCATATCGATCGCCTTGGCGAGCTGGGCGGCAATATCATAGGCATAGGCGTCATTTCGGGACAGGACGGCGAGCACGCAAAGCTCGAGAACCCCCCGCTTCAACTGGATCTGAATGGCTTCGGTCAAACGCGCACTCCTCTTCACTTGAGGGGTGTATACCGCAAGGTACCTGTTGACGCAAGGTACTTACTCACAAATGGTACCGGGGCATTTAGGGCGCAGTCCATCCTCCCCCTTGATCTTCCCCGATCAGCCCCTGACAATGGTCATCAAACCAACAACAGACCATCAGGAGACGCCCCGTGAGCTACAAACCCTTTGATCTGACCGGCAAGGTCGCACTCGTTACCGGCGGTAATCGCGGCATTGGCCTTGGGATGGCGGAGGCCATGGCTCAAGCGGGCGCGGATATTGTCATCTGGGGCACCAACACCGAGCGCAATATCGAAGCCGAGGGCAAGTTGCTGCAATATGGCGTGCGGGTGCTGGCTCAGACGGTCGACGTGTCTGACGAGCATGCGGTGGTTCAGGGGATGAACGAAGCGGTCGAGGCCATGGGCACGGTCCATTCGGTCTTTGCCAATGCCGGTGTCGGCTATCGCTCCAACTCCTTCATCGAGATGACCACCGAGACCTATCGCAAGACCTTGGCCGTCAATCTGGACGGCGTGTTCTGGACCTTCCGTGAGGCCTGCAAGCATATGGTCGCCCGCGCCAAGGCCGGTGATCCCGGCGGCTCCATCGTCGGCATCGCCTCTTTGGCGGCCATTTCTGGGCCTGCACGCAACCAAGCCTATGCCGCAACCAAGGGCGGCGTCGTGTCGATGATGAAGTCCGTGGCCGTGGAACATGCCCGCTATGGCATCCGCGCCAACGCCATCCTGCCCGGCTGGATCGCAACCGATATGACGGCCGCCAGCCAAGGCAATCAGGTCTTCACCGATAAGGTCATCAGCCGGGTCCCGTCGCGTCGTTGGGGTCAGCCCGAAGATTTTGGTGGTATTGCGGTCTATCTGACCTCGGACGCTTCCAGCTACCATTCCGGCGACAGCTTCCTGATCGACGGGGCCTACGCGATTTTCTAGGCATGTGACGCCGGGTCAGGCTTGCGCTCGGGCGCAAGCGGGGGCTTCCTAGGGGAAAGTTTGCAACAGAACATTCTAAGAGGAAACTCCCATGGCCCTGCGTACCTCCCTTTGCGACCTGCTGGATATTGAGCACCCCATCATGCTGGCCGGGATGGGCGGGGTTTCGTACGCGGAACTGGCCGCTGCGGTCTCCAATGCGGGCGGCTATGGCGTGCTGGGCATGGCTGGGACCACGCCGGAATTTATCGCCGAGCAGATGCAGGAGGTTCGCCGCCTGACAGACAAGCCCTTTGGCGTCGACCTGTTGGCCGCTTCGCCGGAATCCCTCACAGCTTCGGTGGATGTGATCATTAAGGGCGGGGCTAGCTCCTTCATCGCGGGTCTGGGCGTGCCCATGCCGATCCTGCAGCAACTGCATGAGGCCGGCCTCAAGGTCATGGTCGTCTGCGGCGCGGTCAAACATGCCATCAAGGCCGAGCAGGCAGGCTGCGATGCGGTCATCTGTCAGGGCGGCGAGGGCGGTGGCCATACCGGTCTGGTCGGGACCTTGCCTCTGGTCGCTCAGGCGGTGGACGCGGTGAAGATCCCCGTCGTGGCCGCTGGCGGTCTCTATGATGGTCGCGGTCTGGCCGCAGCGCTAACCCTTGGCGCACAAGGCGTCTGGATGGGTACCCGTTTCATCGCCTCTGCAGAAGCCCATGCTGGACAGCTCTATAAGGACGCCGTCACCTCGGCCAGCGACGAGGACACGATCCGCACCCGCTGCTATTCCGGCAAGCCGATGCGCGTGCAGAAAAACACCTATGTCGCAGGTTGGGAAGCGCGCCCCGAAGAGATCCAAGCCTTCCCAATGCAGGCCATGGTCTCGGTCAAGGCCAATGCCATGGGCGGTATTGGCGGACAGATCGAGGGTCTTGATCCAGACAAGTCCTGCTTTGCCATGGGCCAATCGGCTGGCGGCATCCACGAGGTCCTGCCCGCAGGCCAGATCGTCAAGAATATCCTCGAAGAGGCCCACAAGGCCATCCGCCGCGCCGCCGATATCGACGCGGGCTAGGGCTGTGCGATTTATAAATTACTTTAACGGGTAGTCTAGATTTCAGTTCGAACTTCGATAAGGTCTCTTTGTGGGGCTTCAGGAGGATTGAAATGGGATTTATATTTCCGGTCGTGTTGCTGATACTCGCCATGGTGATTGCGGTCAGCACGATTAAAGTCGTGCCTCAAGGTCGGGAATATACGGTCGAGCGTCTGGGACGATATACGCGAACCCTAAAGCCGGGCCTGTCGATTTTGCTGCCCTTTATCGAGACGATTGGCCGCCGGTTAAATGTCACAGAACAGGTTCTGGATGTCCCACGCCAAGAGGTGATCACCAAGGACAATGTCACGGTTCAGGTCGATGGCATTGTTTTCATTCAGATTATGGATCCTGCTCAAGCCGCCTATCGGGTCGATAACCTGATCTATGCGATCGGTCAGTTGGCCATGACCAATCTGCGCACGGTGGTAGGCTCGATGGATCTGGATGAGGTTCTATCTCAGCGCGATGCGATCAATACACGTCTCTTGATCACGATTGACGAGGCGACCCACCCTTGGGGCGTCAAGGTCACGCGTATCGAAATCAAAGACCTTGCCCCGCCGCCAGACATTACCAACGCCATGGCGCGCCAGATGAAGGCCGAGCGGGAACGCCGGGCCTCGATCACGGAAGCTGAGGGCGAACGCGCAGCGGCCATCCTTCGCGCTGAAGGCGCCAAGCAGGCCGCTATCCTAGAAGCAGAAGGCCGTCGAGAAGCCGCCTATCGTGACGCCGAAGCGCGCGAGCGCGGCGCAGAGGCCGAGGCCAAGGCGACAGACTCTGTGTCCAAGGCCATTGCCCAGGGCGATGTTCGGGCGATCAACTATTTTGTGGCTCAGAAATATGTTGAGGCCTTCGGTAAGCTGGCCTCTTCGCCCAATCAGAAGACTGTGATCATTCCGGCTGATATGAGCTCTCTGGTAGGGTCCTTAGCAGGCGTGGCCGAATTGCTGACAGGTACGAAGCCAACCGGGCCGACACCGCGTTCGGGTTCCTCTGTTCCAACCACCGAGTAGGGCCATGGCGGTTCTGGCAAGTTTTGATTTCAGTCATCCGGTCTGGCTGTGGCTGGCCTTGGCAGCCTTGGTTTTGGCTATTGAGGTCGTTACCGGAACGGGTTGGCTGCTGTGGCCGTCGGTGTCGGCAATGGTTACGGGCGGTATTGCAGCCTTGAATCCACCCTTTGGCTGGCCCGGTCAGATCGTGATCTTTGCGGTTCTAACCATTGCCTCGACCTTGGCCTCGCGCCGGTTTCTGCCGCCGCCCTCGACCGAGGGGCCGGATGTTAATGATCAATCCACGCGTTTGATTGGTGCGGTAGGCACTGCGGTGGATGATTTTGTCGCCGGTCATGGGCGGGTACTGGTCGGCGGTGCGGAGTGGGTCGCGCAGTCTGCGGACGAGACCCCCCTGATCCGGGGCGCAAGGGTGACGGTTGAGGCCATTGACGGTGGCAGTCGGTTGACCGTCAGACCTGTGCCCTAGGGGCGGGCTCTAACGCCCCGCTAGACTGTTCAGCATCCCTTGCCGGGCCAAGCCGTCAGCCCGTTCATTGAGGGGGTGGCCATTGTGGCCCTTGACCCAGCGCCAGTCGACATCGTGGCGCAGGCGGGCCTCGTCCAGCCGTCGCCAAAGGTCTGCGTTCATAACCTCGCCCTTGGTTGAGGTGCGCCAGCCTCTGGCCTTCCATTGGGCGAGCCAAGCGGAAATGCCGGTGCGGACATATTGGCTGTCGGTATAGAGCACGATCTTGCAGGGCCGTGTCAGGGCCTCCAGCGCTTGGATGGCACCCATGAGCTCCATGCGGTTGTTGGTGGTGTCGGGCTCGCCGCCGCACAGCTCCTTTTCGTGCCCGCCATAGATCAGGATGGCACCCCAGCCGCCCGGGCCGGGATTGCCGCGACAGGCGCCGTCCGTATAGATCACGACTTCGATGGTCACGCCTCGTCCCCGAACAGGATCAGGCCTTGGCCGCCAAGGGCTGCGGCCCGGTGGACCGCCAGCTTGCGCTCATATTCCAGCGGGTCCTTGGGCTTGACCAAGGCCCCTTCGGGGGTCGAGCCCCAATCGTTCAGGCGGGTCAGGAAGAAGCGCATAGCCGCGCCCCAGGCCAGAACGGGCAGGGCTTGGCGTTCCTGCGGCGAAAGGGGGCGGACTTGCTCATAACCGCTGACAAAGGCTCGGCCTGCGGTGACGTTGAAGGCACCGTCAGCCTCAAAGCACCAGGCATTCAGACAGACCGCCAGATCATAGGCCAGCGCGTCATCGCAGGCGAAATAGAAGTCGATGGCGGCGGCGAACTGGTCACCCTTGAAAAAGACATTGTCGGGAAACAGGTCCGCATGGATCGTGCCGACCGGAAGGTCGCTGGGCCATGCCTTGGCCAGATGGGCCAGATCTTCGGTGATGGTCGCGGCAAGACCGGGCTTGAGGTCCTCAGCGGCCTTGGTCAGCCCAGCAAACATCGGTGCCCATGAGGGTTGGCCCAAGGCATTGACCCGGCGACCGGGATAGCCTTGAGCCGCCAGATGCAGACGCGCCAGCCCTTCGCCCGCTTGGCGACAGTGCTTGGCCTCTGGACGGCGAACCGACAGGCCGGGCAGGAAAGCGACGATGGCGGCGGGCTTGCCGCGCACATGTTTGAGCGTGCGTCCCTGACGATCGGCCACGGGGGCGGCGCTGGGATAGTCGTGATCGGCCAGCCAGCGCATCAGGTCGAGGAAATAGGGCAATTCCTCTTCCCGCATCCGCCGCTCATAGACGGTCAGAATATAGCGGCCGGTCTCGGTCTCGAGCAGGAAGTTCGAATTTTCGACTCCCTCGGCAATGCCCTTGAAGGCCAACGGCTTGCCAAGGTCATAGTCCGCCAAAAAGGCGTCCAGTTCTGCGTCGGTGATGTCAGTATATACGGCCATGGCACTTGATCGGTGACGAAGGCCTCGCGGTCAAGCTTAGGCCGGATCAAAATTTTCCGACAGGATGCGTGGCAGCTTGAAGGTTACGGTCTCGCGGACGGGATCCACCTCATCAATCGTGATCTGGAACCTCTGAGCCAGCGTGTCGATCAGGGCCTCTACCAGCCGTTCCGGGGCCGAGGCCCCCGCCGTGATCCCCACCGTTTGCACGCCCTCTAGCCACGCCCAATCGAGGCTTGAGGCGTCATCGATCAGTTCGGCGGCCTTGACGCCAGCCCTTAAGCCGACCTCGACGAGGCGAACAGAGTTGGAGGAATTTTTCGATCCAATCACCAACAGAAGGTCTGCCGCTTCAGCCAACCGCTTGACCGCATCTTGCCGGTTGGTCGTGGCGTAGCAGATATCTTCCTTGTGCGGCGCGGCCATGAGGGGGAAGCGCGCTTGCAGGACGGCGACGATGGCGGCGGTATCGTCGACCGACAGGGTGGTTTGAGTGGCAAAGGCGAGTCGGGCAGGGTCCTTCGGCTCGAACGCGCGCGCATCCTCAACCGTTTCGACCAGAGACACAGCGCCTTCGGGCAACTGTCCCATGGTCCCGATCACTTCGGGATGTCCGGCATGGCCGATGAGAATTATTTCGCGGCCCGCCTCAAAATGACGTTCTGCCTCGACATGGACCTTGGAGACCAGCGGGCAGGTGGCATCCAGATAGAGCATCTTGCGGCTTTGAGCGTCGGCTGGGACCGATTTGGGCACGCCATGGGCCGAGAAGATCACTGGCCGATCTTGCGGACATTCATCCAACTCTTCGACAAAAACCGCGCCCATGGCCCGTAAACGGTCCACAACATGGCGATTATGTACGATTTCGTGGCGCACATAGACCGGCGCACCGAACTTTTCGAGGGTTCGCTCGACGATCTGAATGGCGCGGTCAACCCCGGCACAAAAGCCGCGTGGGCTGGCCAAGAGAATGCGCAAGGGCGGCTTAGAAGGGGAAGAAAGATCGCTCATAGCCCCTTAATAGGCGCAGAACCTGTCCCTCGCTACCTCTGTCAACGTCAGACAAAGTTGCGAGGTCAAAGAGAAGCCTTTATCACGCAGTAGGACCAATCGTCGTGCTTTCGCGGCGAACCTGTTTGCCTTGGATTGCCCATGCGCCAATTTTCGATTGCCACTGCCGTTGCCGTCACTGCCCTCAGTGCGATTATGGTCCTTTCCGATGTCACGCCAAGCCATGCTCAGGGCCGCCCCGGCGGTCGCGATGGCGGGCAGCAAGAAGAAGACAAGGACGCGGCTAAGCGTAAGAAGCGCGACGAAGAGTGGGGCAACCAACTCTCGCCCTTGCCCGGCATGCGCAATGCCGGTCCATGCCCCTATGTTAAGGTGCTCTATGACGCCTCGCGGATGGTGGAGTTTAAGGACAATCGCGAAGCCTCAAACGCGGTGATCTATTCCGGCGAAATTCAAGGCATCTCTGCGGGCTGTAAATATCGCGGCACCGATCCGATCGAGCTGCGTATGGAGGTCTTGTTTGCCTTGGGCCGTGGGCCAGAAGCCGCGCCCCTCTCGCAGTCTGTGTCTAAGGATTTTACCTATTGGGTGGCCGTGACCAATCGCAACAAGACGGTGCTGGCCAAGGAATATTTCACGGTACCGGCACGGTTCGCGGCGGGTGAAGACCGCGCCCTCTATACCGATAAGATCGATAGCATCGTCATTCCGCGCGCCGGTGAAGGCGTCAGCGGTGCCAATTTCGAGGTGCTGGTCGGCTTTGATGTCACGCCGCAAATGGCTGAGTTCAATCGTGACGGCAAACGCTTCCGCGTCAATGTCGCCCCGCAGAAGGCACCCTAGGCCTCTCCATGACGGATCTAAAAGGGGCCTTGAGCCAAACGGTTTCCAGCGTCTTTGAGGGGCTGGGCCTTGATGCATCATTGGGACGGGTCGGTGTGTCTGACCGCCCGGACCTGGCGGATTTTCAATGTAACGGCGCGCTTGCCGCCGCTAAGGCTGCGCGGCGCAATCCGCGCGAGATTGCCGCCGAGGTCATGGCCGCCCTTCAAGCTGATCCAAAGGCATCTGAGCTGTTCAGTTCGGTCGAGGTGGCCGGGGCGGGCTTTGTCAATCTGCGCCTCAGCGATGCAGCCCTAACCCAGCGCGCCATAGAAATCGTGGCCGATCCGCGTCTGGGTGCCGCGCGCGTCGAGACCCCGCGCCGAATCATTATCGACTATGGCGGGCCGAACGTGGCCAAGCCGATGCATGTCGGTCATCTGCGCAGCTCGATCATCGGCGAGGCGATCAAGCGGATCTACCGGTTCTGCGGCGACACAGTCTGGGGCGATGCTCACTTCGGCGACTGGGGCTTCCAGATGGGGCTCTTGATCCTCGCCGCTGGCGACGAGGACCCACGCTTGCGAGCCATTGGCGAAGGGGCGGCGGATGCTGATCTCTCGGCCTTGGCCGGCCTTGATCTGCCGATGCTCGACCGCCTCTATCCGATGGCGGCGGCCAAGGCCAAGGAAGATACCGACTATCGCGACCGTGCCCGCAAGGCGACGGCGGAGCTTCAGGCTGGCAAAGAGGGTTATCTGACCCTGTGGCGGCGCTTCGTCGAGGTCAGCCGCGTGGCCCTGCGCCGTGAATTTGATGCGCTGGGCGTCCATTTCGACCTTTGGAACGGTGAAAGCGATGCCGATCCCTTCATTCCAGACATGGTCGCCCAATTGCGCGCCCAAGGCCTGCTGGTCGAGGACCAGGGCGCTCAGATCGTCCGGGTGGCCCGCGAGGGGGATAAGCGCGAACTGCCGCCGCTCTTGGTGATCTCGTCCGAGGGTTCGGCCATGTATGGCACCACGGACCTAGCCACCATCGTCGGGCGCCGCCGCGACCAAGACCCGCATCTGATGCTCTATTGCGTCGATCAGCGTCAGGCAGACCATTTCGCGCAAGTGTTCCGTGCCGCCGAGCTGGCCGGTTACGCCCCCGAGGGCGGGCTGGAGCATATTGGCTTTGGCACCATGAACGGTCCCGATGGCAAGCCCTTCAAGACCCGCGCAGGCGGCGTCCTCAAGCTGCATGACCTGATCGAGATGGCTCGCGACAAGGCCCGCGCGCGCTTGAAAGAGGCTGGGCTGGGCGCGGAGCTGTCGCCCGAAGCCTTTGAGGACACGGCCCACAAGGTGGCCATTGCGGCCCTAAAGTTCGCGGATCTGCAAAATTATCGCGGCACCAGCTATGTGTTCGATCTGGACAGGTTCACCAGCTTTGAAGGCAAGACCGGGCCCTATCTGCTCTATCAGGCGGTCCGGGTGAAGTCTCTGCTGCGCAAGGCGGCGGACGAGGGCGCGGTCGGTGGGGCGGTGATCGTCGCAGAACCGGCAGAGCGCGATCTGGTCTTGACATTGGATGCCTTCAACACGGCGGTGGCTGAGGCCTATGACAAGAAGGCCCCGAACTTCATCGCCGAGCACGCCTATCGGTTGGCCCAAGCCTTTTCGAAATTCTACGCCGCCTGTCCCGTACTGGTAGCCAAGGATGCGGCGACCAAGGCCTCGCGCCTGACCCTCTCGGCCACGGCCCTGCGTCAGCTTGAAGCGGCTCTGGATCTCTTGGGTATTGAAACGCCAGAGCGCATGTAGGCTTCAGCCGCAGTAGGCGTCGATCTCGACAAGGTGGGCTTCGATCTCTTCGGCGCTCAGGAACGAGCCGGCAAAGCTGTTCTTGGCCAGGGTCACGATTTCGTCGCGGGTCAGCCCAACGGCCTTGGCCACGGCCTCATAGTTGGCGTTCACATAGCCGCCGAAATAGGCCGGGTCGTCGGAATTGACGGTGGCCCGCAGGCCCAAGGCCAGCATCTGTTTGATAGGATGTTGGCTCAAGTCGCTGACAACGCAGAGTTTTTGGTTCGAGAGCGGGCAGACGGTCAAGGTCAGGCCATCGGTGACGATCCGCCGAACCAAGGCGTCATCCTCGAGCGCCCGGTTGCCGTGGTCGATGCGGTCGACCTTCAAGATATCCAGCGCTTCCCAGACATAGGCCGGGGGGCCTTCCTCGCCCGCATGGGCCACGACCTTCAAGCCCTTGGCGGCGGCAGCCGCAAAGACGCGGGCAAACTTGCTGGGCGGATGGCCCTGCTCGGAACTGTCTAGCCCGACCCCGGCGATCTGGCCGAGCCACGGTTCGGCAGCGGCCAAGGTGGCGAAGGCCGCCTCTTCGGGCAGGTGGCGCAGGAAACAGAGGATCAGCTTCGAGGTGACGCCAAGCTGGGCCTTGGCCTGCGCCATCGCGGACAACAGCCCTTCAATGACCGTTTCAAAGGCGACGCCTCGGTCGGTATGCGTCTGGGGGTCAAAGAAGATTTCGGCGTGGCGCACGCTGTCTGCAGCGGCCCGCTCGAAATAGGCCATGGCCAGGTCATGGAAGTCCGCCTTGGTCAGCAAGACCCCTGCGCCCGCGTAATAGATGTCCAGAAAATCTTGCAGGTTGGAGAAGTCATAGGCCGCCCGCACCGCCTCGACCGAGGCGAAGGGCAGGCTCACCCCGTTGCGCTCGGCTAGGGCGAACATCAGTTCCGGCTCCAGACTGCCCTCGATGTGCAGGTGAAGTTCGGCCTTGGGCAGGCCAGCGATGAAGGCGTCGAGGTTGGTCATGGGGCAAGACCTTTGGATCGGGGACTGGACAGATTACACCTGACAAATATCGCGCATCCGATCCAGTGCCGTGCATCATAATTCGGCGCTTGGCACATCTTGACCCGACATTTGAACATTTACGTCACGGGGCTTGACTCAAAAGGCCGCCTCGAACAGTTTGCGCTCACTCCTGCGGGAGAGGGGGGCCGAGTCGACTATGTCGACAAGGTCTCCGCCGAAGGCGCAACCACCCCGGAAACGCTCAGGCAAAAGGACCGCAAGGGTTACGAAACGCTGGAAAGCAGCGGCCTCGATTGGGTCGCTCACCGAAGGAGCAAGGCGAATTCCTCTAAGGAGTTGGCCGGAATCTCTCAGGTTTCAGGACAGCGGGGGTGCAGGCCATCAGAGGGCTTTGACGCTCTAGGCTTGCCGACCTGTCCGCGTTTCGGAGCCAATAATGAGCGATATCACCCTGAAGCGCACGGCGCTCTATGATGCCCACGTCGCCCTTGGCGCGCGGATGGTGCCCTTTGCCGGGTACGAGATGCCGGTGCAGTACAGGGATGGCGTCCTGACCGAGCACCGCTGGACCCGCGATCATGCGGGCCTGTTCGATGTCTCGCACATGGGTCAGGCGCGTCTGCGCGGGGTTGCGCCCTTGGCAGCCTTCGAGGAGGTGACGCCCGGTGATTTCATCGGCCTGAAGCCGGGCAAGCTGCGCTACAGCCTGCTGCTCAACCACAAGGGCGGGATCATTGACGATCTGATGGGCGGGCGCCCGGACGATGACGGCCTTTATCTGGTGGTCAATGCGGGCTGCAAGGATGGCGATTTCAAGCTGATAGAGAATGAGCTTGCGGGACAGGTCCAGATCGAGCGCCTGAACGATCACGCGCTTCTGGCCTTGCAGGGCCCCGAGGCGGTCGCCGTTCTGGCCGTCCATGTTCCGGCGGCGCGCGATCTGGGCTTCATGGAGACGACGCGCCTGTCGGCCTTTGGTGCCGAGGTGATCGTCTCCCGTTCGGGCTATACCGGCGAGGACGGGTTCGAGATCTCGCTGCCCAATGCCATCGCCGCCGAGGTCTGGGCCTTGCTGCGGGGTGCTGAGCGGGTGCGGCCCATCGGTCTGGGCGCGCGTGACAGTCTGCGGCTTGCGGCGGGGCTGCCGCTCTACGGGCATGATGCTGACGAGACGGTCTCGCCGGTCGAGGCGGGTCTGGCCTTTGCCGTGTCCAAGCGCCGCCGCGATGCGGGGGACTTTCCCGGCTATAGCCGCATCAAGCGCGAGCTGGACGGCGATCTGTCCCGCGTCCGGGTCGGCCTGCGCATTGTCGAGGGGGCTCCGGCCCGCGAGGGGGCAGAGATCACCGACGCCAGCGGCGCCGTGGTCGGCAAGGTCACCAGCGGCGGCTTTTCACCCACCCTGTCCACCGCCATCGCCATGGGCTTTGTCCCGCCCGCGCTGGCGCTCGTCGGCACGCCCTTGAGCGTGATTGTCCGGGGCAAGAGCCAGCCGGTCCAGGTCGTGGCCATGCCCTTCGTTCCCCATCGCTATTTCCGCAAATCCTGAACCTTCAAGGAAGACCATCATGCTTTTCACCAAGGACCACGAGTGGATCAAGGTTGACGGCGACGTCGCCACCGTCGGCATCACCGCCTATGCCGCCGAGCAGCTGGGCGATGTCGTGTTCGTCGAGGTGCCAGACCTCGGCAAGGTCTTGGCCGTCGGCGACAGTCTCGCCGTGGTCGAGAGCGTCAAGGCCGCCTCTGACGTCTATGCGCCGGTGTCGGGCGAGGTCGTCGAGGCCAATGGCGATCTGGCCACCGCGCCGGAAACGGTCAATGCCGATCCCGA
>JBEGOG010000014.1:0-12116 GCA_041182125.1 Pseudomonadota bacterium | reverse complement strand
GTCAGCAGCATCGACGATTTCGAAGCCCAGCGCCGCCTGACCCAGCCTTGGGTCGCGGCCTAGTTCCCAATCCGGCCTAACGACCGCCGTCCACCATCATGAAAGCGTCCTCATGAAAACCCTGTTGCTTTTGCCCGGAGACGGGATCGGTCCTGAAGTTATCTCAGAGGTGCGCAAGGTCGTTGCCGCGCTGATGGCTAAGGGCGGTTTGGAACTGACCCTTGTCGAGCGTCCCTTCGGCGGTGCCAGCTATGACCTGCATGGCACGCCCCTGACGGCTGAGGCTGAGGCGGTGGCTCTGGCGTCTGACGCGGTGCTGATGGGCGCGGTGGGCGGTCCAAAGTGGGCAGGCGTTGGGCGCGATGTGCGGCCCGAGGCGGGCCTTCTGCGCCTTCGCAAGTCGATGGATGTGTTTGCTAACCTTCGCCCAGCGATCTGTTTTGACGCTCTAGCCGACGCCTCGACCTTGAAGCATGAGGTCGTCGCGGGCCTTGATATTATGATCGTGCGTGAGCTTTGCGGCGGCGTCTATTTTGGTCAGCCGCGCGGGATCGAGACTCTGCCCGATGGCCAGCGCCGGGGCTTTGACACCCAGGTCTACACGACCAGCGAGATCGAGCGCATTGCCCGCGTTGCCTTTGAGTTGGCCCGCAGCCGAGATAACCGCGTCACCAGCGCCGAAAAGTCCAACGTTATGGAAAGCGGCCTGTTCTGGCGCGAGGTCGTGACCGAAATTCACGCCCGTGAATATGCCGATGTGAAGCTCGACCATATGCTGGCCGATAACTGCTCGATGCAGCTGGTGCGCAATCCCAAGCAGTTCGACGTCATCTTGACCGACAATCTGTTCGGCGACCTTCTGTCCGATCAGGCATCGATGGCCACGGGCTCTATTGGGCTTCTGCCCTCGGCGGCATTGGGCGTGGCGGGTAAGCCGGGTCTCTATGAGCCGATCCATGGTTCGGCACCTGATATTGCGGGCCAAGGCGTGGCCAATCCTGTGGCGGCGATCCTATCCTTTGAGATGGCCCTGCGTTGGTCGCTGGAGCGGCCCGATCTGGCCGACCGTCTCTATGGCGCGGTTGAGGCGGCGCTGAATGGCGGCGCACGCACGCGGGATCTGGGCGGCAAGCTGAGCACCGAAGAGATGGGCGCAGCGATCCTCGCCCAGCTCTAATCGGCTTCAATCCGCTCGCGAGGCCAGCGCGCGGAAACGGTCGCACCCCCTTGGCGCGCATTGCCAAATGACACCTTAGCGCCTGTCCGTTCGAGCAGGGTCTTGGCGATGAAGAAGCCAAGGCCCATGCCCAGATGGCCAGTGCGAGACCCTTCGCCGCTCGGCCGACTGGTGACATAGGGCTCGCCGAGCTTGAGCAGGACATCGGCGGCAAAGCCTAGGCCATCGTCGCGGACCTCTACGGTCAAGGTGCGGGCGTCATAGCGGGCAATGACCTGAACCTCGGAGCGGGCGAAATCGACGGCATTCTCGACCAGTGACGTAAGGGCATGCATGACCTCTGGCAGGCGTTGAATTTCTGGGGCCTCGCTGCCTTCCGCGCCACTAATCGCCGCCACGACTCGCACCGAGTCATGCAGATAGGGCTCAATCACCTCATCGAGAAACTGTTGCAGCGCCATGCGGCCATGGACCATGTCGTCGGTCTCTGGCTCTTGGGTCAGGCGAAGCAGGATGTCGCGGCATCTGGCGGCTTGGGAAACCAACAGTTCGGCATCTTCGCGCAGGTGACCCTCTGGGGCCTCGCGGACCATCTCCTTGGCCACCACTGATATGGTTGCCAGCGGGGTGCCCAGCTCGTGCGCGGCAGCGGCGGCCAGTCCGCCGAGGGCGGCGAGCCTCTGTTCGCGGGCCAGCACCGTTTGGGTGACACTCAAGGCTAGTTCCATCCGGGTGGCTTCCGCTGAGGCCTGCCAAGCATAGCCAGCGGTAAAGGCGATGCCGGTGAGGGTCGCGATCGCCATGCCGACGCGATAGAGCAGGGGCAACTGAACGGCCTGTCCAGCCATCCATGGCAGGGGCAGGGACCAGAGGCTAAGAATGATCGCCGCCGTGACGGCCAGCAAGCCGAGACCGACCGCAAATCGTCCGGGCAAGGTGGCGGCGGCGAGGGTGACGGGCGCAATTAAGAGCAGGGAGAAGGGATTGGTAATTCCACCTGTAAGATAGAGCAGGGCCGCCAGTTGCAGAATATCGAAGGCCAATTGCGCTGCCGCTTCCCAGCCTCTTGCGAACTTCTGTCCCGGACGTCCAAGTGACAGCACGACATTCAGCCAAGCGCTCGCCACGATCAGGCTCAGGCACCACAAGAACGGCAGGTCAAAGCCGAACCCGAGGCCGATGGTGAGGACCGCCACCGTTTGGCCCGCTATGCCGAGCCAGCGCAGGACGAGCAGGGTCCGAAGTCTTAATCGACCCCGCGCCAATGGGCCTTGCCAAAGACCGTCAATGTCACCCGCAGCGCCGAAGAGGGCTCGGGGATTGGCGGCTTCCATATCCATCGGGTGTGGCGGTTTGGTCTTGGGCATGGGCGTTCATAGCCTATATTGGCAAGGAAAGCAGATCTTGGGCCCCTCGGTCTGTGCGAACAATAGCCGCGCCCCTCCGCGTGAAGGATTAAAGAGATGAAGCAATTTCGTTTGGCGGTGATCCTGTGTTGCATCGCGGCGGCCATTGGGCTGGGCGTTCTGGTCTATGTTAAGGGGCCTCCGCCCAAGGCTCCCGCCACAGCGACCGAGGGGGCTATGCAAATTGGCGGCGACTTTAAGCTGGTGGACCAGGACGGAAAGTCTGTCGATCAACGGCTTCTGAAGGGCAAGTGGAGCGCGGTCTTCTTTGGCTTCACCTATTGCCCAGATGTCTGTCCAACCACCCTTCAGACGCTCGGCGCGGCGGTCGATCAGTTGGGTCCTAAGGGCAAGGATCTGCAGATTATCTTCATCAGCGTCGATCCCGAGCGTGATACGGCACCCAAATTAAAGGCCTATCTTGCCAGTCCCGGATTTCCCAAGGGCATTGTCGGCCTGACCGGCACACCCGATCAGGTCAAGGGGGCGGTCAAGGCCTACCGCGCCTATTTTGAAAAGGACGGCACGGGAGATGCCTATTTGGTCAACCATACCTCTTTGATCTATTTGATGAATCCAGAAGGGCAGTTCAGCCGTGTGCTGGCCTATGGCCTGAGCCCCGATGAGAATGCCCGCCAGATTCTGGACGCCATGAAGACCGGATCTTAGGGTTCGCACACGCAAGACGACGCATAATTAGCGTAAAAGTCCATATAGACTCTGCTTACCCTTTGCGTGTTATGCTGCGCCGCACAATATTTGTTGCGCAGTCTTTTTGGGGGCGTTTCCATGCTCTATTCGGTTCACGAAGCAGCCTATTATGCGACCGGTCCTTGGCGGGCTGCGGCGCGGGTGACGCGGGATTTTTGGGGCTCGACCCTGAACCCTGCGTCGGAGTCCAAGCTGGGCCGGACCATGTTTGCGGCTGCGGACCTCTTTTCCAATGTGACCCGTCGCTATGGCAAGCCGCAGTGGGGCATCGACACGGTTCAGATCAATGGCACGGCGGTGCGGGTGCGCATCACCACGGTCTGGTCCTCGCCCTGGTGCAAGATGCTGCACTTTACCCGCGACGGGTCAGACATGCGCAAGGCCGGACGCAAGACGGTTGAGCCGCCGGTCCTGATCGTTGCGCCCCTGTCGGGCCACTATGCCACCCTGCTGCGCGGCACGGTCGAAACCTTCCTGCAGGACCATGAGGTCTATGTCACTGACTGGGTCAATGCCCGCGAAGTGCCGATGCTGGAAGGTCGCTTCGATTTTGACGATTATATCGACCATATCCAGACCATGTTGCGCACGCTTGGCCCGCGCCCGCACGTCGTCGCCGTCTGTCAGCCCGGCCCCCCTGTTCTGGCCGCTGCGGCCCTGATGGCGGAGGATGGTGATCCGTCCCGTCCCGCCAGCATGACCTTTATGGGCTCGCCCATCGATGCGCGCCTTTCACCAACCGTTACCAACAAACTGGCTGAGGACCGTCCCTTTGCCTGGTTCAAGTCCAACATGATCTACACGGTCCCACCGCCCTATTCAGGGGCTATGCGCCGGGTCTATCCGGGCTTTGTTCAGCTGTTCAGCTTCATGTCGATGAACAAGGAACGCCACCAAGAGGCCCATAAGAACTATTTCAACCACCTGGTTGCCGGTGATGGTGACAGCGCCGACAAGCACCTTGATTTTTATAATGAATATCTGTCGGTGCTCGACCTGTCCGAAGAGTTCTATCTGCAGACCATCGAGCATGTGTTCCAGAAATATTCCTTGCCCAAGGGTGAACTGACCCATCGCGGGCGGTTGGTGAAGCCTGAAACGATCAGCGACATTGCTCTGATGACCGTTGAGGGCGCTAAGGACGATATTTCCGGCGTGGGCCAGACCCAAGCCGCCCATGGCCTTTGCCCTGCCATCCCGGACGACATGCGCTCGCTCTATGTCCATCCGGACGTCGGGCACTATGGCGTCTTCAATGGTCGCCGGTTCCAAGAGGATATCTATCCAGAGGTCCGGGCCTTTATCCTCAAGGTCGAGGCTGGGGCGGTTGCCGCTGAGGCTCTGCTCGCCGCGGGTTAGAATCTAGCGCCAGCAGTGTGATTGAGGCGAGGTCGTCTTTGGCCTCGCTCAATCGCTGATTCCTCGGCTAGATTGGCGGACATGGCTTTGTTTCGTTCGAAATCACCGGCCTTAGCCGATGGTGACCGCATTGAGGTTGCGGGCGCGCCGGTTTTGCTGCGTGTCAGCAGCCGGTCCCAGCGGGTCAGTCTGAGGGTAGACGCGGCCAATCGCCAGATCGTTGCCATAGCGCCAAGCCCCAAACATCTTCCCGGTGCCGTGGCCTTTGCCCAGCAGCGGGCCGAGTGGATCCGTGAGCAGCTTCAGGCTCTGCCGTCAGCCCTGCCGCTCGCGCCGGGCTATAGGATCACCATCTTGGGCCAGCCTTGCCGTCTTGAAGCGGCCGGAACGCCGCGTGCCCGCGCGCGTTGGCATGAGGAGGGGGACGAACTGGTCCTGACCTGCGGCGGCGAAGATGACGACAGTTTTGGCCGGGCGGTGGTGCGGGCCTTGCGGGCGAGGGCGTTAGAGGTCCTATCTGAACGCACGGCCTATCATGCGGACGCCCTTGGGGCTCCCATGCCATCCGTGACCATCATGGACGCCCGAGGCCGCTGGGGGTCTTGCAAGCCCGCCCGGCGCTTTGGCTTTGGTGCAGCGGCGTCAGTGGGTCAGATCCGCTATAGCTGGCGTCTGATCATGGCCCCCTATGAGGTCATGGACTATGTCGCTGCCCACGCATGCGCCCCCCTGCTCGAGGCCAATCATGGCCCCAAGTTCTGGGGGTGGGTCCAGACCTTGGTCGGCGATCCCCGCAAAAGCCGCGCTTGGCTTAGGCGCTATGGCGCTGAGCTTCACGCTGTAGGCTAAAGCCCTAGCCTAGCGCACGGGCGCGGGTGCAGCCTTACTGACCTCCGAGGCGGCGGGCTTGACCGCGGCTGCTGGCGGCGCGGGTGCCGGTGTAGCAGCCGGTGCAGGCGCGGTGGCCGGAGCGGTCTCTACCGGCGTTTCGGCCTCCGGGATGGTGCTATCGAGAAGATCACCGATCGGGTCCACCGCAACCTGCGCATCGCCCGGAATGGGTTTGACGTTCAAACGGGGGAGGGCTGCCGACATGAAGTCGCGCCAGATTTCGGCAGGCGCGCCGCCTCCGGTAACCTTTTTCATCGGCGTATTGTCATCGCGGCCGACCCAGACGGCGGCGGTAAAGCCACCCGTATAGCCAACGAACCAAGCATCGCGATAGTCGCTGGTCGTGCCGGTCTTGCCCGCCAGATCGTAGCCGCCAATCCTGGCTCTCGTTCCGGTCCCGGAGACCAGAACCTCACGCATCATGCTGTTCATCGCAGGCAGGGCTGGACCGCCAATGACCTGAACCCGTTTCGCGCGCGCGACATTGTGGTCATAGAGGATCTTGCCACCCGCGGTACGGATCCGTTCAATCCCATAGCCCTTCACCGCGAACCCGCCATTGGCAAAGGGAGAATAGGACTGCGCCATTTCTAGCGGGCTGACCTCGACGGCACCCAAGGCGATAGAGGGACCGGTTTGGATGCGGGAGCTGATGCCGAGACGTTTGGCGGTGGCGGCGACATTGTTGGTGCCCACGTCATTGGCCAGTCGTGCCGCAACTGTATTAACCGATTGGGCGAGCGCGGTCTTCAGGGTGATTTCGCCGAGATATTTGCCCGTATAGTTGCGCGGCACCCAATCGCCGATGGTGACAGGCTCATCGACCATCTTGTCATCAGGCGTGCGCCCGATTTCCATAGCGGTCAGATAGACGAAGGGCTTGAAGGCCGACCCCGCCTGACGCCGGGCGTCTGACGCTCGGTTATACTGGCTCTCGGTATAGTCCGCGCCGCCGACAAAGGCCCGGATGCGGCCCTCTCCATCCATAGCCACTAATGCTGCCTGTTGAACGCCGCGCTCAGTGACGTCGCGGGTGACGATCTGACGGATGGAACGCTCCGCGCTGGCCTGAACGGGAAGGTCAATCGTGGTCTCGACCACCAGATCCTCAGTGGGCTGGCCAACCAAGGAGCGGACCTCCGCATCGATCCAGTCAATGAAATATTGCGCCCTTTGGCTGGCGAGGGTCGGGGAGACCCGCACCGGCGTGGAAAAGGCCAGATCGCGCTGTTCTGGCGTGATGGCGTGGGTCTCAACCATCTCGTCGAGCACGATGGTGGCGCGCCGTTCCGCGCGGGCCTTGTCCGAAAGCGGGCTATAGCGTGATGGCCCCTTCATCAGTCCAGCCAGAAGGGCGGCTTCACCGACCGACAGCTTGGTCGCGGGCTTGTTGAAATAGCGCTGAGAGGCGGCCTCAATGCCATAGGCCCCAGCCCCGAAATAGACCCGGTTCAGATAGAGGGAGAGGATCTCTTTCTTGCTGAACTTCATTTCCAGCCAGACCGCGAGGATCAGCTCTTGCACCTTGCGCCGGATGGTCTGATCCGGGGTCAAGAACAGGTTGCGGGCGAGCTGCTGGGTGATGGTCGAGGCTCCGCCAACAATGCGTCCTGCGCGGGCATTATTGATGGCAGTACGAACAATACCGATCGGGTCAAAACCGGGGTGGAAATAGAAGCGGCGGTCCTCAATGGCGATAAAGGCTTCAGGCACATAGGCCGGAAGCTCATTCAAATTGATCGGGGGCGCATATTGCGTGCCGCGAACCGCCACCAACCCGCCTGAATGGTCAAGATAGGAGATCGAGGGCTGACGCTTGACCTCAAAGATCTTGGAGGTGTCCGGCAGGTCCGTGGCAAACATGGCGAAAAAGGCGGTCAAGAAGATTAGGCCCCAGACGCCTAGGACAGCCCCCCAATAGACCAGAGCCTGTAGGGGCGAGCGCCGAGCCCTCGGTCCGCCGCTACCGGCCGGTTGGTTCCGACGGGATTGCCCATTTGCCATGACGTACTCGACTCCTCGTGCCCCTTAAAAAGGGGCGATTAACCTTGCCGGAGATGACGCTAAATAGGATTGATGAAAGATGAACAAAAGGGGCCATATGGCCTTGCCGATGGGACATCATAGGGCCTAGGCGCGTCAAGCTTTGAGGTTGTGACTTAAATGCGTGTGATAGCTATGTTTTTCGCCGTTTCCCAAGGGACCCGTGCCCTTCATTATGGCCGCAAGATCGGAAGATGGATGGGACTCAGCGGTCTCATAATTATGGCAGGCTGTAGCGCTGATCCGCAGATGAACCCGGCTAAGTCAGATTGGGTCGTCAGCAATTCGAAACTCCAGAATCAGCCTCGGAAATTAGACGGCGACATACGGGCCTGTAGGGTCACGGCCAAATCATCCCAAGGCGCTCAGGCGGACTCCTTTTCGGATCCGCGTTACGGCGCAGTCAATGCCATGGCGAATGCGTTGGGCCGTGATTCCATCAATGAAAGCTCAGTCAAAATGCGCCAATCTGCCCGCTTCGAACTGTGCATGCAGTCGCTCGGTTGGACGCATTGAGGCGGTGTCATGAGGCCGAATCGGAGGTCCGATTCGCGCCTGATTGGTTCGAGGCTCACCGCGACTCTTAAAACGATAATTTAGACTATATTCGCTAAGTTCGAGCCCCTCGGCTATTGACAGGAGGCCTGAGTCAGGGCCGCAACCAGTCGGGTCTTAATGGGTGATTAACAAGTCCCGGTTCTGTCCCCGGTCATCAACAGTTTCTTAACGAAAAACTCGTCGTGGACCCCATTCGGACGATTGACGGTTCGGCAGCCCTATGGCCCCATATATACGGGCTGGTGATCTATGGACCACTAGATGTAGGGGCTTCATGGTGCGGCGAACCTTTTCGCACCGGTTGCTTTTGGGGATATGGGCAAGAACATGACTGCAAATGAAGCCGTGAAGTCGGAAGTTCGCCAACGGGAAACGCGTTTTGATTCGACGCGACCGGGTGAGCGCCCGCAGCTTCAACTGGTGCGCAAGGTCGAGGTCGACCGGTCGCGTGACGCCCTGCTGACCGACTTCGGCAAGACGACACTGGAGGATCGCTATCTGCTCCCCGGCGAATCCTACCAGGACATGTTCGCGCGCGTGGCGACGGCCTATGCCGATGATGCCGACCACGCCCAGCGCATCTACGACTACATCTCCAAGCTCTGGTTCATGCCCGCGACGCCGGTCCTGTCCAATGGCGGTGCCGACCGTGGCCTGCCGATCAGCTGTTTCCTCAATTCGGTTTCTGACAGCCTCGAAGGCATTGTCGGCACCTGGAACGAGAATGTCTGGCTGGCGGCCAATGGCGGTGGCATCGGCACCTATTGGGGCAGCGTTCGCTCCATCGGCGAGCGGGTTAAGGGGCAGGGCCAGACCTCCGGCATCATCCCCTTCATCCGCGTCATGGACAGCCTGACCCTGGCCATCAGCCAAGGCTCCCTGCGCCGTGGCTCGGCAGCGGTCTATCTGGACGTCCACCACCCCGAGATCGAAGAATTCCTCGAGATCCGCAAGCCTTCCGGCGACTTCAACCGCAAGTCCTTGAACCTGCACCACGGCATTTCGCTCAGCGACGAGTTCATGGAATCGGTGCGTGATGGCACGCCCTTTGGCCTGCGCTCACCCAAGACCGGTGAAGTGGTCAAACATGTCGATGGCCGCAGCCTGTGGCAGAAGATCCTCGAGATCCGCCTCCAGACCGGCGAGCCCTATCTGATCTTCTCCGACACGGTGAACCGCGCCATGCCGCAGCATCAGCGCGATCTGGGCCTGAAGGTGCGTCAGTCGAACCTCTGCTCGGAAATCATGCTGCACACGGGTCCCGACCATCGGGGTCAAGAGCGGACCGCCGTTTGCTGTCTGTCGTCGGTCAATGCTGAGTCGTTCATGGAATGGCGCGATCACCCGACCTTCATCGAGGACGTCTACCGCTTCCTCGACAATGTGCTGCAAGACTTCATCGACCGGGCCCCGCCTGCGATGGAACCGGCCCGCTATGCGGCCCAGTGCGAGCGGTCGGTGGGCTTGGGCCTGATGGGCTTCCACTCGTTCCTGCAGGCTCAGAACGTGCCGTTCGAGAGCGCGCTGGCCAAGTCGTGGAACATGCGCCTGTTCAAACATCTGCGCCGCGAATCGGACAAGGCCTCGCGGGTCTTGGCCGAAGAGCGCGGTGCCTGCCCTGACGCGGCCGAAAAGGGCGTGATGGAGCGGTTCTCGCACAAGATCGCCATCGCCCCGACCGCTTCGATTTCGATCATCTGCGGCGGCACCTCGGCCGGTATCGAGCCGATCCCAGCCAATATCTACACCCACAAGACTCTGTCCGGCTCCTTCGCGGTCAAGAACCCCTATCTGGAACAGGTTCTGGCAGCCAAGGATCGCAATACCGAAGAGGTCTGGAGCTCGATCCTCGAGAACGAAGGCTCCGTTCAGCATCTGGATTGGCTGACCCAGGACGAGAAGGACATCTTCAAGACCGCCTTCGAATTGGATCAGCGCTGGATCATCGAGCTGGCGGCGGACCGCACACCCGAGATCTGCCAGTCCCAGTCCCTCAATGTCTTCATTCCAGGCGATGTCGACAAGTGGGACCTGCACATGCTGCACTATTCGGCGTGGGAGCGCGGCGTGAAGTCGCTCTATTACCTGCGCTCAAAGTCGGTGCAGCGCGCGGCCTTTGCCGGTGGTGAGACCCATGTCGCGGTCGAAGCCATGGAAACGCCCAAGACGGACTATGAGGAATGTCTCGCCTGCCAATAGGGCGACCGGCCGAACCTAAAGCACTCTGCTGAAATTTAAGCGCCACCGGTCCGACAGAGCCGGTGGCGTTTTGATGATGATCAGACATTGTTTAGGAAAACCAAATAGAATGGCACCCATCAGCGGGTTCGACGGTTTCGGGCTTGTCATAGATACGAGTCGTGTGATTGGCTCTTTAGGCCCCATGTTGGGTTTTCGGATTGGCGAGGACGGTCCATGCGGCCCTTGGTCTGGGTGATAGCAGGAATGGGGTGCGCGCTTGCCGCTGCGCCCTTTGCCGCGTCTGCTCGGCCTCAGCCCGCTGCGGCCAAGGCCTCGGTATCATCGGGACCATTGGAGCGATCCTTCCTGATGATGGATATGGCGCGCCCAACCTTCACGGTGCCGGTTCCGGGCTTTCAACGCGCGGCACCTGATGATTTTGCAGCCAGCCCACGGTTTGTAGCGAACGATCATCCGATTGGCGAGATCGGTGGTCTGTTCGAGATGCCCGCCTATCGGGGCACACCGCTTGATCCGGTCCGCCTCGTGCCCAATGCGCAGATGAGCGATGAAGGCCCGATGGTTTGGCGCACGGGAGAAGTGCTTCTGGACTCATCGAATGGACGCGCTAGTGGTGCGGTCGATAGTCTACGTATGACCATCGGCGCAATCGCGCGTTTACCGGCGGGCTTGGTTATCGGCCGGGATCTAGAGACCGCAGACCTTGATCCTAAGGCATTCGACCTCTTCTATACGCGCGGCTGGCCCTCGGCCCTGACCCTAAAGGCCGGAGCCTATGATTTGGATGTGTCGCCCCATGCAGGTCTGGGCATGTCCAGTGCCGGCGGCTCTGCTGAGGCCGGAGCGATGGTCCGGTTTGGCTCTAATCTCGATACCGAATTTGTGCAGCGGTTCGCGTCTGGCCTCGGCATCCATGCTGTGGATGGCGCGCGCTATGGCGACCAAGGACGCTGGTACCTGTTTGCCGCCGCCAGTGGCCGGGCTGTGGGCCTGAATATGACTCGCGACAGTCAAACCGGCGATCTGCGCCGCAGCGGCTGGTCGGTCGATCCTTCTGCGGCGATCATTGGTGATAGCCAAGCCGGCCTCGGCTGGCGCAAGGGGGCTATGCAGGCCTCGCTCGGCTATCTGCACCGAGAGGTGAAGAACGAGTTTGGCGTACGCGGTGCGGGCATGGGCGGCGATTCTATGGTCGCCTTTTCCCTGTCGATTCATCCGCGTCCCTAACTGCGGCATAGCCGAGACCGTTTCAGCCAGATTTTCCTCCGCCTCGTCGTGACTGTTAAGGGTCTGTTATCCACAGCACCTCCAACATCTTGTGGGCGGATCGCGATCGGGCCCTAGATAGAGCGTGTAGCTCTGCTAACGTCACCTGTGGCTTGGCTTCGCTATCGATTCGCTGATTTGCATTTGGGACTAACCTGATGACCGTTCAATCTTCGCTTATCCGTCCTGGGCTGATCACGCGTCCGGGTCTATTGACCCCTTCGGCGGCCTATAAGCCGTTCCGTTATCCCTGGGCCTATGACTTCTGGAAGCGTCAGCAGCAGGTCCACTGGATGCCTGAAGAGGTGCCATTGGGCGAGGACTGTAAGGATTGGGCGACCAAGCTCAATGACGGTGAGCGCAACCTGCTGACCCAGATCTTCCGGTTCTTTACCCAGTCGGACATCGAAGTCGCTGACAACTATATGGAACGCTACAGCACGGTGTTTAAACCCACCGAAGTGAAGATGATGCTGTCGTCCTTTGCCAATATGGAGACCATC
>JBEGOG010000013.1:0-12169 GCA_041182125.1 Pseudomonadota bacterium | reverse complement strand
CTTATCGGCCACCCGCACCAAGACATCGCCAGTCTTTAAGCCCTTGATACCGGCGTCAGAGGTCGGTGTGACGCCTTCGACCAAGACCCCGCGGACCGTCTCTGGAACCTTGAAGCGACTGCGCGCCGCATCATCCAAGGTGCCGAGCGACAGGCCCAGAACCGACGGACGCTTGGACTTGGGCGCGTCGGGAGCGGATTCGGTATCCGCACTAGGGGCCTTGCCGTTCAATTGGGCTTCGGACGGACGAACACCGGCCTTGACCTCAATGGTCTTGGGCTTGCCCTCGCGCAGAATGTTCAGGGTCATGGTGTTGCCTGCCAAGGTCTTGGCCACTTCACGGGTCATTTCTGACGAGGAGGTCACGGACTTGCCATTGACACTCAAAACCACGTCTCCGGGCTGGACACCGGCCTTTTCGGCAGGGCCACCGGGAACCACTTCAGCGACGATGGCACCCTTGCGGACATTAATGCCCTGAGCGGCGGCCATCTCGGCGTCAAAGTTCTGGATCACTGCGCCCATATAGCCGCGGGAAACCTTACCCGACTTGATCAGCTGCTTGGTGACCGTGTCGGCAATGTCGGCAGGAATGGCAAAGCCGATGCCGACCGAACCACCAGACGGCGAGAAGATCGCCGTATTGACGCCGATCACGCGGCCATAGATGTCAAAGGTCGGGCCACCCGAATTGCCCCGGTTGATGGGCGCGTCGAGCTGAATGTAATCGACAAAGGTCTCGCCCAGTTCACGTCCAAAGGCCGACACGATGCCGGAGGTGGCGGTGCCACCCAGACCGAAGGGATTGCCCACGGCGATGACCCAGTCACCGACGCGGGGCTTGGCGGACTTCTCGAAGCTGACAAAGGCAAAGTCCTTGCCCTCGACCTTGAGGACGGCCAGATCGGTGGCCTCATCGCGGCCAATAACCGTGGCCTTCAGTTCGCGCTCATCCTTGAGCACGACCTTGATCTCGGCGGCATTTTCGATGACGTGATTGTTGGTCACGATGTAGCCATCAGCCGAAATGAAGAAGCCCGAGCCTGCGGACTGGGTGGGACGCGCGCCCGGGACCTGCTGGGATCCATCATCGGGCCCCTCCTCACCCTCACCCTGCTGAGGCGCGCCGGGAATGGCGAAGGGGAAGCCTTCAGCACCGGGAGGCACGGGGATCATGCGAAGGCCAGGACGGCCCTTGGCTTGAGGCTCGACCTTAGAGGTCACGTCGATGGACACCACCGCCGGAGCCACCTTGTCGAAAATGTCGGCAAAGGACAGGGGCGCGCCGGGTGGCGGCGCAAAGACAGGCAGGCCCGAGGCCTTATAGAGTTTTACTTCGCTGGACTGGGCAGCGGCGGGCGGCAGGGCTAGGCCGGTTCCAACCATGGCTGCCAAGGTCAAACCCACCCCGGCCACGGCACCCAAAATATATCCGCGTTTCTTATCAACCATGTTCAATCTTCCTCGTTCTCGACTCCAAGGCTTGAAGCGAGCCCTTCACCTCTCAGCTTAAGAGCGAATGCCCGTTCGCGCCAATGATCTCAAGTTACCTTTGTGTCATCCATCGGGAGAATCTTGTGGCGCAACTGCGGCACAACCGTGTCATTCGGCTTCTGAGGTTTGTAATTTTCTCAACAGCGCCTGTTCCTCGGGCGTGAGGTCGGCAGGGGCCATCCCTCGCGCTTGATCAGACGACGATCTCTTGAGCCCAAAAAACCCAATCAATCCTAGAAAGACGATGGCAAAGGGCGTCACCCAAAGGGCGGCATTGGTCAGGCTAAAGGCTGGCTTGAGCATGACATATTCGCCATAGCGCTGGACCAGATAGGACCGCACCTCGGCGTCCGTGCGCCCAGCCGCCACCTCTTCACGTACAATCTTACGCAGGTCGACGGCCAGATCAGCTTGGCTATCATCGATCGACTCATTTTGGCAGACCATGCAGCGGATCTGCGGAAACAGGGCCTTGGCCCGCGCCTCCATGGCCGGATCAGGAAGTCGCTCAGCCGGGTCCGCTGCCGCGCCCATGGTGAGCACCACAGCCAAGATCAACCCGGTGAGGCCAAGGCGCTTCATTCAGCAGGCACCGGAACGGCTCCCGCCTCGGCGGCCCGACGCGGAGCAGCAAAGCGAAGGCGGCGATCAGACAGGGAGACGGCCCCGCCCAAGGCCATCAAGAGCGGCCCAAGAAAGATCAAGCGAGCGAGGGGGTTCCAGTTGGCCCTGACCAACCAGGCCGGTTGACCTTCACTGCCTGCGCGGCGCTCGCCCATCACCAGATAGACATCATCCAAACCTTCCAGACAGAGGGCGACCTCAGACGTGGTCTGGCTATTGGCGGGATAGAAACGCCGTTCCGGCTTTGCGTCGCAAACGGGCTTGCCGTTCTTGGTCACGGTGACCAGACCGCGCTCGGCAATATAGTTGGGACCATTGGCGGCCACGACGTCGCTGAGTTGAACCTGATAGGCCCCGACTGAGATGGACTGGTTGATGCTGAGGGCTTGAGCTGCCTCGATCTTATAGGCGGTCTCAAAACAGGCTCCGAGGGTGAAGACACCCAGACCCGCATGGGCCAGACTCATGCCCCAGGCACCTCTGGGAAGCCCGCCAAGGCGGCGGCGCACCTCGGCTGGGCTGGCCCGGCCAAGATGGATCCGCTCGGCAATCTCGACGAAAACGCCAACAATCAGCCAAACGCCAAGACCCATCCCGACGGCCGCCGCGACATGGGTAGGCTTTTGAAACCAAAGGACCAAGAGGGCTACCGCCACCGCAAGACCCGCCGCCACCCAAAGGCGCTGTAAGGCCCCGAGCCCATCGCCGCGCTTCCAACTGAGAAGGGGGCCGATGGGCAGGACCAGAAAGGCAAGGGCCATGAGGGGGGCAAAGGTCAGGTTAAAATAGGGCGTCCCCACCGACAGGCTTTGACCGGTTAGGGCCTCCTTGATCAGGGGGTAGAGCGTGCCCAGAAGGACGGTCACCGTCGCCGCGGACAGGACCAGATTGTTGATCACCAAAGCGCCTTCACGGCTGATCGGGGCAAAGAGCCCTCCGGGCGCGAGCTTCGGTGCGCGCCATGCAAAGAGCCCAAATCCCGCTCCGGCTGAGAGGCCAAGGATCGACAGGAGGAGGATGCCGCGCTCTGGATCGACGGCAAAGGCGTGGACCGAGGTCAGCACGCCTGAGCGAACCAGAAACGCGCCGAGCATCGAGAATGTAAAGGCTCCCAGCGCCAAAAAGACCGTCCAGCCCGGCAACGCACCGCGCTTTTCGGTCACAACGGCGGAATGGAGCAGGGCCGTACCAATCAGCCACGGCATGAAGCTGGCATTTTCAACCGGGTCCCAGAACCACCAGCCGCCCCAGCCCAGCTCGTAATAGGCCCAAAAGGCGCCCAAGGCGATGCCGACGGTCAGGAGGCTCCAGGCCGCCAAACTCCAAGGACGAACCCAGCGGGCCCAGGCTGCATCAACACGCCCCTCAACGAGCGCGGCAATGGCGAAGGAAAAGACGATCGAAAAGCCGACATAGCCGCCATAGAGGAACGGGGGATGGAAGGCCAAGGCAGGGTCTTGCAGCAAGGGATTGAGCGAGCGGCCCTCAACAGGGGGCTCCAGCAGGCGCATGAACGGATTGGAGGCAAAGACCGTATAGGCCAAGAACAGCACACCTAAGCTGCCTTGGCTGGCAACCACGATAGACTTCATGGCGGCAGGCAGGCCCCGCGCCCGCAAGGCAACGATGGCACCAAAACCGGTTAGGGCGAGGCACCAGAGCAGCATCGAGCCCTCGTGGCTGCCCCATACCCCGGCGACCTTGTAGAGCATGGGCTTGGCTGAGTGAGAGTTAGTCGCAACGTTAGCCACCGAGAAGTCCGAGGTAACAAAGGCGTACATCAGCGCCGCAAAGGCGATGAGCACCATCAGGAACGCCGCACCTGCAGCCCCTTCACCGGCACCATAGAAGACCGCCGAACGCCGGACCCTACCGAGCACAGACAGGCCAACCTGCGCCGCCGATAGGATCAGCGACAGGATCAGACAAAAGGCCCCGATCTCAATAATCATCCCTTGGTCGCCCCCGTTGGCGCGGCCTTATCTGCATCACCGCGCCATTCGCCGGACGCTTTCAGCGCCTTGGTCACTTCGCGTGGCATATATTTCTCATCATGCTTAGCCAGAACCTCGGTGGCACGGAACTGGCCGGAGGCTTCGAAAGCGCCCTTGGTCACGACCCCTTGTCCCTCGCGAAACAGATCAGGCAGGTCGCCCTGATAGACCACCTTCTCGGAGGCCGCATGGTCCATGATCACAAACTCGACGGAACCGTCAGGGTGTTTAGCGACGCTGCCCTTAGCCACCAGTCCGCCCAATTGAATGGTCTTGCCGGGTGCCAGCTGCGCCGCCTTGGCCTGAGCTGGCGAATAGAAAAATGACACCGCATCGCCCATGGCAAAGAAGGCCAGAGCCGCCGCCAGACTGAGGATCGGTGCGGCCACAGCCACCACCATCAGTCTGCGCCGGGCTTTCTTCGATCTTGGCATCCAACCCATGGATATCTTCACTCTAATAACGGCTGTGTTGAGGTCTATAAGATAGGGCGAGGCCTGCCTTAGCCCAAGGGCCTGAGCGGATCCTTCAGTGATCAGTTCGAAACGGGCTTGGCACTGTCTTCGATGGTTTTCAACAGGTCAGGCCGATCCTTATAGAGCCGCCGCGCTTCAGCGAGGGCCTTAGCCTGAGCGTCAGTCTCACCCAGAACACCGTAGGATCGCACCAGACGCGCCCAGCCTGCCGGATCGTCAGGAGAGGCCTTAAGGCGAGCAGCAAGACCATCGACCATGCTGCGAATGAAGGCGGCCTGATCGGCACCACCGGTAGGGGCCTCGACGGTCTTGGGCTTGGGCAGGCCGCCTGTCTTGGCGACCTCTGCGATCTCAGACCGCAAACCGGCCAGCCGCTCGTCTCCGGCGGGCAATCCGCCAAGTACGGCTTTCCAGATCTGGAGGCCTTGAGCCACATCGCCCTTGGCGATCAGGGCCCGGCCCACATGATAGCGCGCGGACGGATCAGACGGGTCGAGAGCTAAGGCATCATTAAAGGCCTGCAAGGCGCTGGGGGTCACCTCACCTTTGGACTGGATGACTAAGGTTTCTCCCAACAGGGTCTTGAGGTCCGCCCGCTTGGGGGCCAATCGGATCGCAGCTTCCAGATTGCGGATAGCGCTGATCTCATCGCCAATCGCGGCCTGTACACGGCCAAGGAACATCAGGGGCTGGGGATCATTGGGTCGCTCGATGACGACCTGCTGCAAAACAGCGACCAGTTCGAGGGGGGCTAAGGTCGCAGGATCGGCCTTACGCCAGGTCCCAAGACGGCTTGCAAAGGACTGGTCTGGCAGGCCCGGCGCGCCGATCAACCCATAGGCTGCAACGGCCAGAAGCGGCAGCATCGCAGCGACAATGAACACCATCCGGCGGGCAGATGGCGTCGCGCTCACCGCATTGTGTGCCTGATCGGCAGCGCCCAGCAATCGCCGCGCGGCTTCAGTCTTGGCCGAGCGATGATCTTCGCCCGTCAGCAAACCGCGCTCTGCAAGGTCATCCATCTCGCGAAGTTGACGGCGATAGACGTCAAGGCTTGGATCTTCTGCGCCTTCGCTTTGCGCGTCCAAACGCGCGGCGCGGCTGACCACGACAAAGGAGGCGGCAGCGGAAAGAAGGGCAGCAGTGATCCAAAATCCGATCATGCCCAATCCCTAACTGATCTTATGATCTTAGGCGACCCCCAAGTCCTGCGTCATCAACGCCGTGCCGCAACAATAGACCGGCGGCGAAGTTGTTCAGCGGTCGCCTCGTCATGGACCAAGGCCACATATTTTGCGGTGGCAAGGATACGTGCGCGCGCCGCCTCGGTCGGGACATTAAAATCCGTAAGCAGGGCGACCGCGCCCTTTGCATAATATTCGAGGAATTCTTGGGTTTCGGTCAGCACCCGCGTGCGCAAGACGCCAATTCCGCTGACACTGGCAATAGAGCGCACTGCGGCCATGAAGACTAAAATGGCTTCAAGCCGCGCCTCAGCAGTGGGTTCTGGCACCACGCCAATATTGGGTGTGCGGTTCAATGCGCGCGCATTTTTTGCCGCGGAGGCAATCGGAAGCGCTCTGGGTAGAAGCGCTTCGACCTGATTGAGCAGGGCCTCGCAAGAATTGGTCAGGTCGCGCTTGGAGCGCGCAATCCGACGGCCCCAAGGCCCGTTCTTGCCCAAGACGAGATTGTCCTCAAAACCGGTTGTGATGAAAATGATGTTCTTGGCCGCGGTCGCGATGGCATTTCCGGCGCTGAGCCCCTCGTCTAGGCTCACCTCGTCGATGGTCTCGACCAGTGTCTCGACCTGCTCAAGCAGAAGCTCGCCAAACAGGCCCAGGTCCGTATTGGCGACAAACTGATCCGTTGGACGGTCAAGGGCTGCGGAGATGATGCGCAATATGGCCCAAGGCGCATCTAAATTGGTATAGATGACCTCAAACAGCCGGGCCGGGCCATCCGAGGCTAGGTTTGCCGCATCACGATAGGCCAAGCGCACAGACAAGGCGTCATCTGGGTTCATCCGCGAAACCCAAAGCGGCAGTTCAAGCAAGACATCCCGCAGCAGCGGGGCCATCCTAAGGAACCCTATAAGGTCGCGAACCGCGCTCGGTGAGGTCTTATTCAGGCACTCAATGACCAGTGCGAACACTGGATCATTATCTTGAAGACCGTCGATGGCCTCGTCACAGGCCTGATTGAAAATATAGGGAAGCAAATCTTCGCTTTCCCAACGGGCCGCCATATCGCGTGCCTGCGCCATCAGTTTGGGGGCGCGGTCTGTTAGGGCGTTCCAGAGTAATGTCGGCAATGCAAAGGGGAAACGACTCTGAGACTTTCCGGGTTGGTTTTTAGTGCAGAGGCTCAGTATAGGACTAAAGACAATCGCACGGACCTTGCGGTCCTTCATCTCCACCATGACGATGTCACGGACGTCAGCCATAGTATGCTCGCCCATCTGGGCCGAAAGCACTGCGGTCAATTGCCCAAGGCCCGAATCAGGAACCGTTTGCACAATTGATCTTACGATCTTGCCCTGACTTTCTGTGAGGCCCGGCATTCCACTTTCCTGTGCGAAGGGCTTGGCGCCCCTTAGCAAGTCAACGCTTCCACGAACATACTTAATCTCGTGTTCGTTAATTACCAGATAATATCATCCATTATGTTAATAACAGTAATTCACGCAGAAGCGGGGAGCACAAGTACGACGCCTAAGCCGTTTAGTTCAGACGAAAACAGCGTCGTCGTACCGCCGTACGCGCGGGCAAGTTCATCCACAATCGATAAACCGAGACCAGATCCCGGCGCAGATTCATCCAACCTGGCACCGCGCCTTAGCATTTCTCTCTGCTTATCTACGGGAAGTCCTAATCCATTATCTTCAATGATAAACATTAATCGATTTGAATGTTCCGATTTACATTCAACCCTAATATATCCACGGCTCCATTTGCAGGAGTTTTCTAACAGATTGCCGATCATTTCCATCAAATCCTGGCGCTCTCCTAGAAAAGCGAGATCTGGTGGGCACATCCAATCAATCTCAACCTTTTCCCGACTATAGATCTTTTCAAGTGTACGGGCCAATTCATCAATCACTGGCTCGACCAGCGTGCGTGCGCCGCTGCCTTGAGACCGCGCAGCCGCCCGCGCGCGGCGCAGATGGTGCTCGACCTGCTCGCGCATAGTGTCCGTCTGCCGACGGACGAGGTCGGCCAAGGGTCCAGGAAACCGTTCGGCTTCGGCCTGGATCACGGACAGGGGGGTTTTCAAGGCATGGGCCAGGTTACCAACATGGGTTCGTTGGCGTTCGACCACCTCTTGATTATGGGCGAGAAGGCCGTTGAGTTCATCGGCAACGGGCGACAGTTCGGTTGGATAGTCCTTCAAGAGCCGATCAGACTTGCCGTTGCGGACCTCTGCAATCTCTTGGCGCAATTCAAAAAGAGGCCTGAGGCCAATACGGACCTGCATCACCACGGCAACCATCAGGCCGATCCCGAGCAGCAGAAGCGCCGAAAGGGTCACAACCGCGAAACGACGCGCATCCTTGTCGACCGGCGAGCGATCCTCGGCGGCCAGGAACACCACCGGCACAGCACGTCCCGGCAAGCGCGCAAGCAGGCCTCCTACGCGCAAGGCCTCTCCATCGGGGCCTTGCGTATCATCGTAGACCACAGTTCCAGGGCTCTTCTGCAGCCGAGCCAAGAACCCATCAGGGACCGTCAGTTCGGCATCAAACAGGCTCCGAGACCGGATCAAGGCTGACAATTGCCCCCCTGATCTAGGCTCCGCGATCTGCCAATAGCGGCCCGAATAGGCCCGTAAGGATCGGACATCGGTGATCGGTGGCGCAGCAATCTGGCCATCAGCCTCAATGCTAGATCCCGAATAGAGCCCCTGCACCACATCATTGAGCCCCTGATCAAAGCGACTTAGGGCGGCTTGCTGAAACAGGGCCGTCAGCATCAGCCCCGTCACGACCAGCGCTGCCAAGCTCCAGACAGACGCCAGCAGCACCAGTCGGCGAACCAGAGAGGGGCGTCGCTCGGGGCCCGACGTCACAGACCCTAGGCCTCACCGGCAAGGGGAACAATGCGATAGCCAAGCCCTCGGACCGTTTCGATCCGATCCGGCCCGATCTTCTTGCGTAGACGGCCAATAAAGACCTCGATCGTGTTTGAATCCCGATCAAAATCTTGGTCATAAAGATGTTCGACCAACTCTGTGCGGCTGATCACCCGGCCCTGATGCATCAGGACATAGTGCAATAGCCGATATTCCAGCGAGGTCAGCCGCAAGGGCTCTCCATCCACCGTGGCCCGCGCCGCCCTCGGATCGAGCCGAAGGGCCCCGCTCTGGAGCGTTGCGGTGGCATGACCTGCCGTGCGTCGCAGCAGCGCCCGCAGCCGCGCCAACAGCTCTTCGGTATGGAAAGGCTTGGTCAGATAGTCATCGGCACCGGCATCAAATCCGGCGACCTTTTCGCTCCAGGCACTGCGCGCGGTGAGGATCAGGACCGGCACGGCCATGCCCTCTCTGCGCCAGCGCTCCAGCACCGACACCCCATCGATCTTGGGCAGGCCCAGATCAAGGATCACGGCGTCATAGGGCTCATTAGCACCAAGATAGTGCGCCTCTTCACCGTCAGGCGCGTGGTCAACAACATAGCCCGCATCGGCGAGAGCCAACTTCAGCTGACGCGATAGGTCCTTGTCATCTTCGGCGAGCAAGATCCGCATGGTCTATTCTCCATCAGCCCGAAGGATGGCACCGGTTTCGGCATCGACAATATAGTCAATCCGCCGCCCGTCCTCAGCCGCCCAACGCACCCGATAGACGGCGCGGCTGCCCGATTGTTCCATGCCCGCATCGAGGGGACGACCGGGCGTGCGACGGCGGATCTGTTCCATCACGCGGCCAAGGGAAATGGCGCGGCCAGACTGGACGGCCTCGCGGGCCTCACCCTGCTGCTGACGCCAACCGGCCCCCAACGAGTCCGGCCCTGCAGCAGCCATGACCGCCCCGATGGCCGCATCCGCCAGCCTATGCGGACGGGCCAAGGCGTCACGCGGCACCGCCGCGACGGCAGCGACCGCTAAAAGGACCAACAGAGGCGATAATATCCGGTTCATAGGCACGACCCTAGGCCCTGATGGCTGAATAGGACCTGAATAGACTGCACAGACTAGCTGCGGCGTTTGGTGGGCTGATAGGGCCGATCCTTGCGCCAAGCCTCGGCAAACCGTTCCAGTTCGGCGTCTGGCTTCTCGGGCAAGGTCACAACCAGCTTGGCCAGCAGATCCCCCCGATTGCCGCGAACATCCGACAGGCCCCTGCCCTTGAGCCGAAGCAAGGCCCCCGAATTGGCACCGCGCGGCACGGTCAGGGTGACAGGACCATCCGGCGTCTGGGCTTGAACCTTTGCACCGAGCACCGCGTCAGGCACGCTGACGGGCAGGTCCATCACCAGACTATCGCCTTCGCGGCGAAACAGCGGATGAGGCCGGATGGTCAGTTCGATCAGGGCGTCGCCCGGTCCCCCGCGACCGGCCGTCCCTTGGCCGCGCAAGCGGATGGTCTGGCCGTCGACGGCCCCAACCGGAATGGAGGCCTCGATGGTCTTGCCATCGCCAAAGGCAATGCGCTTCTTGCCGCCGAAAATGGCATCTTCCAGATCGATGTCGAGCTTGGCGCGGACATCTGCACCCTTTGCGGCAAAGGGCCCGCCATTGCCGAAACCGCCGCCGCTGCCGCGTCCGCCGCGCGATCCGAACATGTCGCCGAATATGTCGTTTAAATCGACCCCGTCAAACTGAGCCCCGCCATAGCCGCCGCCGGCTGGGCCGCGCCCGCCTGGTCCCGCGCCGCCGCCGAACCCGCGCATCGACTCGCGACCATCGGCATCGATCTGACCGGCATCGAACTTCTTGCGCTTGGTCTCGTCGCCAATGATGTCAAAGGCAGCGGAGACACGCTTGAACCGCTCTTCGGAGGCCTTATTGCCCGGATTTTGGTCGGGGTGATGTTGTTTGGCGAGCTTGTGAAAGGCACGCCTGATCTCGCTCGTCGTGGCTGAGCGCGACACACCAAGTTCCAGATAGGGATCCTGCGCCAAAGGGAGGGCCTCGATTCAACAAAACTGCTTGCCTCAGTTAAGCCATTCCCGGCCATGCGCAAGTCATTAGTGATAAATTTACAACAGATTGATCTGCGTCGGAACACCCCACCCATAGCTGTCAGAGCCCTGAGACACGCGGATTTGGATCATGGACCGTTCATTGGCGACAAAATCCGCCGCCTGATCCGCAGCCCCATAGAGCCATTGGCTCTGTTCAACCTGGGTCGACCTTAGCACCGCTGCCCCTTTCAAAACCTCCACGCGATAGACCTCTCGTGTCTCAGACAGGGGCACCTCGGCCACGCCCCAATCATCACCGCCAATCCGTGTGCGCCGCGTCCACCGAACCTGCACTGCGCCCGAGGGGTCTTGAGTGACCTTCAGGTGACAGGGCGACCATGGACGCTCGGCCAGCCCCTGCCAGGTGAAGGCCGCCTCGCTCATGGCCGCGCCAGCAGCCGGACCTCCAGCCAAGGCCGCGCGCCACACCAGAGGCAGACCACGCTCCGACCGTGACAGGCCCACCCGCGTCAGGTCCGCTGACAGGACCACCACCGCCGCGCCCGCAGGGGTAAGATCGGCCATGGCCGGATCGCTTCCCCCTTGCCCTCGCATCAGGCCCGACAGGATATAGCTAGAGGCTCCCACCAATGTTGCATTGAGAAATTGCACGATCTCCCAGTCACCGCTTGCACTTTGCACCGCCAAACTGTTGGCCCCGGCCAAGACCTCGATCAAGCTGCGACTTTGCAAGGCCTCGCCCTCGATCTGGACCGATAGCTGCGCAGGCCGGTCGATCCGGTGCAGGGGGCCACGCGGTAGGGCCGTTAGGGTCTGACCAACCGTTGCCGAACGATCCACGATGCCGCGCGAGACGAGGGCCTGCGCGCTTGCTCCGGCCCAGACCTCCATGGTCCGCCACGGCTCCCCCGCCAAGGCTGCGATGGGGCGAAGGTCGGTTTCCTGTCCGTTCAGGGGCGGCAGGTCGAGCAGATGAAAGATCGGAGGGGCTGCCCGCTGCAGCGGCGCAGAAACCTGCCAAGGGGTGTCGTCAAGACCGAGCTCATCCTCAACCGTAGCGACCCGGACCAGGTCCAGACGGGGCTGCTCGTCACCATTGACGCGGTTGATGCGCCAAGTGCCCTCAAAACCCTCGACCGCGACGACGTCCCCCGGCTCCGCCTTCAGGGCCAACAGAGGTCCAACCGGTATCGTCAGATGGTCACGTTCCGCCTCTAGACTGGCAAGGGCGCGCCGTGCAGTGGACAGGGCCACCGCCTCAGAGATCACCATCGGCAGGTCCATATCGCTCGAGCCCGTGCCGCTTGAGGGATCACGCCGATAGAGCACCGCCCCGACCTGATAGTCTGCCCGCTCATCAATGAAGCGGGCGCGGACCTGATCGACCAACGGCTCCAGATCGCGTGTGATCTTGCCCAGACCGAACGCCCCCTCGA
>JBEGOG010000012.1:0-12185 GCA_041182125.1 Pseudomonadota bacterium | reverse complement strand
AGCAGGGTGACGGCGGCTTCGAAATAGGCATGGCGAGCATGGATCAGGGTCTCATAGACGCTGACGCCCAAAGACAGGATCACGCCGAGAGATATGGGCACATCCATATTGGCCTTGCCGCGCTTGAGCGCGTTCCACGCGCTCTCAAAGAACGGCATCCCGGCATAGAGGGCGCAGGGTCCGGCAATTATGGCGGTCAGCCAATAGAAGGCGGTGCGCACCCCCTCGCCCATCTCTTGGCCCATCAGGCCTGCCCAGATGGGGACGGTGAACATCATGGCATTGCCCGCGCCAAACCCTGCGACGCCTAGGGCTATGGCGAGGCGGCGACCCTCGCGGTCCTCGCTCTGACGGGCCTCTTCGGGATCATAGGGCACGGACGGATAGCCAAGGTCGGCGAGGGCCTCCACGACCTGCGCCGGTTGCAGCCGGCCCGTGCGCCATTGGACGGCCAACTTGCCGGTGGGCAGGTTCATCCGGGCGACGGTGACGCCCGGCAAAGCAGCCATGCCCTTTTCGATCTTGTTCAGGCATCCGGCGCAGCGCGCACCTTGCACGAGAAGTTCCAGCCGCTTTTGACCATCCTCGGTCCCGCGCACGAACACGGCAGGGTCCGGTCCGGCAGGCCCGATTGATTGTCGATTTCTAATGTCCAGCGCACCGTCGCTCATTTCCAGTCGATCCGTCGCTGAGCGGTGCGGTGCTCGCCTCTGGTGTCCGTTGCGGTAACTGTCAGGTCCCAAGCACCGGGTGGCGCAGTCACCTGAGCCTCATAAAGTCCTGCCGCGCGCTCGACGAAGCGAAGCGCGTGGCTTTGCTTTTCAGTTGCGGGACGAATGATCTGTCCGACAACCTTGGCTCCCGACAGGGGGTGACCGGCGGCATCAAGCCACTGGACCGCAATCACCGTACCGTTTGGCGAAGCGGTGATGTGATCGACCTTGGCGCGCCAGCCGAGGGCCCGTTCAGTCGCCTGCTGCTTAAGGGTATGGTTATAGGCCAGACCCGCCTCGTAGGGTTGGCTACTGACCTCGCCGGGGAAGGTACGGATCGCCTGAACGACCATCAATATATTGACCGACAACATGATCCCGAAGAGCAGGACAAAGATGATCAGGACGTGCCAACCGGTCAATTTGCCGCGCTGGTCCGATGTCTTGGTCGTGGCTTGACCCACACTCATCAATCATCTCCTGCGGCGAGGAATACGGTTTTCTTTTCAGCCCTTTGACCGTCTTGCGAGGTGATCACAAAGGTCGCGGGGCTGCTGTGGTCGAGGTGATGTTCGTCGTGATCCTGTGGAACCGTAACGAAGACGCGAAGACTGCGCTGGCCATCAGCCTCTAGGGGCACGGCTAAGGTTTTGGCGCTGGTCTGACCGACGGCCCGAACGATCGCGCCCTTGGGCCCCTTAAAATCCACCCAAAAGACGGTGGGGTGGGTGGAGCGGTTCATCAGCTTGAGGGTGTAACCGTTGCGCACCGCACCGTCCGACAGTTGGACATATTCCGGATTGCGGTCCCGCAGCACATCCAAGGCGACGGGCGAGCGGGTCAGAAGGCCATAGAGCATCACACCGCCAACCAGAGCCAAGGCCAAGGCATAATAGATCGTCCTAGGGCGGATGAGGTGATAGGTCGGCTGGCGCTTGGCCAGACGCGCGGCGACCGCATAGTCCGTGTCATAGGCGATCAGGCCACGCGGACGCTCGACCTTGTCCATAATCTCATCACAGGCATCGATGCACAGGCCGCAATTGATGCACTCCATCTGGGCACCATCGCGAATGTCGATCCCCATCGGGCAGACCACGACACATTGCTGGCAATCGATACAGTCGCCCCGGCCCTCCCAGGTCTCGCCCTTTTTGTGGGGCCCACGTGCCTCGCCCCGGTCGGCCCGGTAGGTGACTTGCAAGGAATGTTCGTCGAGCATGGCCCCCTGAATGCGCGGCCAAGGGCACATATAGGTGCAGACCTGCTCGCGCATTGATCCAGCCAGCGCATAGGTGGTGAAGGTCAGAATCGCGACTGAGAGGTAGGCGCTGGTCGCCGCAGAGCCGGTAAAGAGCTGGCCCATCAGCGTCGGGGCATCGTCGAAATAGAAGACCCAGGCCCCGCCAGTGACCAGAGCCACCAACAGCCAGACGGCATGCTTACCCGTCTTGCGCCAGACCTTATTGAACGACAGCGGGGCCGCATCGAGCCTCATACGGGCATTGCGGTCCCCCTCGAACAGGCGCTCAACGACGATATAGAGATCGGTCCAGACCGTTTGGGGGCAGGCATAACCGCACCAGAGCCGTCCAAACAGAGCAGAGACGAGGAACAGGGCCAAGGCTGCCGTGACCAGAAGGCCGGTGAAATAATAGACCTCTTGCGGCCACAGCTGGATGAAGAAGAAATAGAACCGTGCATGGGTAAAATCGACCAAAACCGCTTGGTTCGGCGTTGCCGGTCCCCGGTCCCACCGCAGCCAGGGCAGGATGTAGTAGACGGCCAAGGTCGCGATCAGCAGGACCCACTTGATCATCCGAAACTGGCCATGGACCAGCTTCGGATAGATCGGCTCACGCTTCTTATAGAGGGGACCGGGCTCCGGCGCCTTGGGGCGCTTGTCACCATTCACAGTATCAATCAGGACGGGCACGAAGGGCCTTCTTTCACATCATCCAGCGGCCTTATCGACCGCTGGCATTGGCGTGAACATAGACGGTCAGGGCCTTGATCGTTGCCGTATCAAAGCGCTTTTCCCAACTGGGCATAACCCCGGCCCGACCGTTCCAGATCTGGGTATGGATGCTGTTACGGTCGCCGCCATAGAGCCAGTCTTGGTCTGTGAGGTTCGGTGCGCCCGTGGCCTGATTGCCCTTACCATCGGCCCCATGGCAGACCGCGCACTGGGCTTGGAAGACGGGGGCCGCGCGGCTGACGGCAGCGGGGCTGGCCTTGCGACGCGACAGAGCTGTGACATATTCGGTCAGGTCATTGACCTGCTCGCCGGTCAGAAGCTGATCGCGACCAAAGGATGGCATCTGAGACTGGCGCGTATCGGGATGGGTCGAGCGAATGCCGACGCGCAGGGTGTGCTCGATGGCGTTGAGATCGCCGCCCCATATCCAAACATCGTCGCGCAGGTTGGGATAGCCCTTGCCGCCCGTACCACCCGTCCCGTGGCAGGTGGCGCAGTTGTCACCAAAGATCGAGGCTCCTGCCGATAGGGCATAGGCCTGAAGCTTTGGATCGGCTTCGATCTGTTCCAGCGAGGCCTTGACCAGTGCCTGTCCGGCCTCGCCGCGCTTGGCCGACAGGTCATGAAGGGCAACAGACAGTTCACCCCGGTCAGACTGCTGCAGCAGGCCCTTGGTATAGCCATGCAGGCCCGGCCAAGCCGGCATTAGGATCCAGTAGCCAATGGCAAAGACGATGCAGGCATAGAAGACATAGAGCCACCAACGGGGCAGGGGATTGTCCAGTTCGCGTATACCGTCCCACTCATGGCCGGTGGTGTCGACGCCGCTGATCTCGTCTTTTTGCGGCGTGGGCTTGTCGTGATTTGGATTGGCCATGGTTTAGTCCTCGTCCAGAGGCAGGCGTGCGGCGCGGTCAAAGGTCTCTTTGTTCTTTGGCCAAAAGGCGTAGACGCAGACCATCAAAAACAGCAGGCTGAAATAGACGGTCCCGCCCTGTTGCGCGATTTTGGATAGGGTTTCGTAGGTCATCTCAGGCTCACCTTAGGTTTTCGCCGGCGTCGGCCTTGTAGGTCGAGAAATCGACCGTGGTGCCGAGCATCTGCAGATAGGCGATCAGGGCATCCATATCGCTGATCTTGTCGGGCTGACCGTCAAAGTCGCGCTGATTGACCTTGGGGCCATAGCGCTTCTTCAGAGCCGTACCGCCCGAGGCAAAGGGATCGGCTTGGGTTTCCAGATCGGTCACCGCGTTGGTGATCATGGCGTCACTATAGGGCACGCCCACCGTGCGCTGGGCGCGGAGCTTGTCGGCAATATCGCGGTAATCCAGGTCCTTCTTGGCCAAGAAGGCGTAGGGAGGCATCACCGATTCTGGCACGACCGCCCTTGGATCGGTCAGGTGATCGACCTGCCAGCCATCAGAATATTTGCCGCCAACCCGGGCCAGATCAGGGCCCGTGCGCTTGGAGCCCCATTGGAAGGGGTGGTCGTACATGCTTTCGGCTGCGAGGCTGTAATGGCCATAGCGTTCGACCTCGTCACGCAGGGGCCGGATCATCTGCGAGTGGCAGACATAGCAACCCTCACGGATATAGACGTCGCGCCCTTCAAGCTCGAGCGGCGTATAGGGGCGGACCCCCTCCACCTTCTCGATCGTGCTTTCCAGATAGAACAAGGGTGAGATCTCGACCAAACCGCCGATAGCGACCACGACCAATATGCCGATCACGAGCAGCAGAGAGTGGCGCTCAAGTTTTTGATGGTGCTTCCACATGGCGCGCCCCCCTAATGCGCTGCCGCCGCGCCCGTGGGGACGGGACCGGAAGCTGCGGGTTGAACCAGAACGGCATTGGTTTCGAGGGCTGCAACATCGCCTCGGATCGTACGCCAGACATTATAGACCATGATCAAGGTGCCCGAGAGGTAGAGCAGGCCGCCCAAGGCCCGGATGACATTGGCCACATGTTTGGCCTCGACGGTCTGGACGAAGGAGTAGGCCAAGAAGCCCTCTGACGTATATTCACGCCACATCAGGCCTTCCATGATCCCCGACACCCACATGGCGGCGATGTAGAGCAGGATGCCGATGGTCGAGATCCAGAAGTGCCACTCGACCAAACGGTCTGAATAGAGGCGAGGACGCTTCCACAGCCACGGCACTAGGCAATAGATCGCGCCAAAGGACACAAAGCCAACCCAACCCAGAGCGCCGGAGTGAACGTGCCCGATGGTCCAATCTGTATAGTGCGACAGGGCATTGACGGCCCGAACGCTCATGACCGGGCCTTCAAAGGTCGACATGCCGTAGAAGGCGAGGCTGGCGATCAACATGCGCATCACCGCGTCGGTGCGTAGCTTGTCCCACGCCCCGGACAGGGTCATCAGACCGTTGATCATGCCGCCCCAGCTGGGCATCCACAGCATGATCGAGAAGGTCATGCCCAGGGTCTGAGCCCACTGCGGCAAGGCTGTGTAATGGAGATGGTGCGGGCCTGCCCAGATATAGATGAAGATCAGGGCCCAGAAGTGGACGATCGACAGACGATAGGAATAGACCGGCCGCTCCGCCCGCTTGGGGATGAAATAGTACATGATGGCGAGGAAGCCTGCGGTCAGGAAGAAGCCGACCGCATTGTGGCCGTACCACCACTGAACCAGTGCATCCTGCACCCCGGAGAACAGCGAATAGCTGCGGCTCGACAGGGGGGAGACCGGCACGGCCAAATTATTGACGATGTGGAGCATGGCCACGGTGACGATGAAGGCCAGATAGAACCAGTTGGCCACATAGATATGGGGTTCTTTGCGCTTCCAGATCGTGCCCAGGAAGACCAGCAGATAGGTCACCCACACCACCGTCAGCCAGAGGTCGACATACCATTCAGGTTCGGCATATTCGCGGCTCTGGGTCACGCCCATCAGATAGCCGGTCGCGGCCAAGACGATGAACAGTTGATAGCCCCAGAACACCACCCATGGGGCGATGCCCCCCGCCAGCCGCGCCTTGGAGGTGCGCTGGACGACATAGAAGGATGTGGCGATCAGGACGTTGCCGCCAAAGGCAAAGATCACACCCGAGGTATGCAACGGCCGCAGGCGGCCGAAGTTCAGCCAGCCGAATTCGGGGAAATAGAACAGGTTTGGCCAGGACAGCTGCGAGGCGATGACCACCCCGACCAGCATGCCCACGACGCCCCAGAATAGCGAGGCAATGACACCGGCTCGGATGACGCCATCTTCATATTTGTCGGCGCTCTGAACAAACCGGCCAGCCGAGATGCCGATCACCAGGACCGCTAGGGCCACCGTAAAGGCCGCCATGAAGATATAGGTGTGAACCATAAATCTTGGGTCAGGCGTTCGGGACGCCATAAAGATGGTGAGGATGACACCTATGCCTAACAGGCCAGCCAGTAGGCCTGCGCCAGAGGAAGATGTGCCCTTGGGCCCGTCGATTGCCGCCATTGTGCTCCCCAGCCCTGCGAAAGACTGACGTGAAGTGACAGTCTAAAAGCCCTATTTCACTTATGGGTAATTATAGATATCCGACGAGTTGTCGCACGCGCAGTTTTGAGCGCATTGATCATTCATTCGAAGGGTTGGGTGTTGAGCGTCCATTTGACACGCAGCGCGCGAAAGAGGTCCCCGTTAGGATGGTGATCAGATCGTGAGCGTCGATGCCGGCGACCTCGGAACGTCAAGGAGAGTACTCATGCGGACGGGTCTATCTGTAGGACTTTTGACCGGTGGAGTGATCTGTGCAGCCACGGCTGTCGCGGGTGCCGTGTCCGGAGCCGCATCCATGGGCTGGTGCTTGGCAACCCCATCTGGGGCTTGGCTGTCCATGATCGGACACTGTCCTTGGTGCTACAGCGCCTTGGCGCTTTTCGCTGCCTCCGCTGCCGTTTGGCCGGTGCCGGAGCGAGCGCCCATCAAGATTTAGGCCCTGAACTGTGAGGTTCAGGGCCTATCTATTTTCGCTTTAGAGGATGGGAGAGCTTTAGAACTCTTCCCATCCCTCGTCCGATGTCGATGCGGCGGCCTTACGGATTGGCGCTGGTGCGGCTGGAGGCCGACTGGCGAAGGTCGTTGTCGGCCGAGCGGCGGGACGCGATGGCGCACGGCTGCTGGCTAGGATCGCCGCTTCCCCATAGTTGAAGCGACCAATGAGGGCCTGAAGATTGGTGGTCTCGTCAGCCAATTGGCGGCTGGCGGCGGTCGATTGCTCGACCATGGCAGCATTCTGCTGGGTCACCTGGTCCATCTGCACGACGGTGGTGTTGACCTCCTGCAGGCCGATCGACTGTTCCTCAGCGGAGGCGGCGATTTGCGAAACCAGATCATTGATCTCGGCGACCTCCTCAACGATCCGCTTCAAGGCCTGACCGGTCTGGCCGACCAGATCCACACCCGCCGCGACTTGGCGAGAACTGTCACTGATCAGGCCCTTGATCTCTTTGGCGGCCTCTGCGGAGCGCTGAGCCAAGGCCCGCACTTCGGAGGCGACAACGGCAAAGCCCCGGCCGGCATCCCCAGCTCGCGCGGCCTCGACCCCGGCATTGAGGGCCAAGAGGTTGGTTTGGAAGGCGATCTCGTCGATGACGCCGATGATCTGGGTGATCTGCCGTGAGGACGATTCAATCTCGCTCATCGCCGCGACGGCTTGGCTAACGATCACACCCGACTGTTCAGCGCCGGCCTTGGCAGAATTGACCGCCCGCTTGGCTTGGATCGCGCCTTCGGATGAACGGCGCACAGTGGAGGTGATTTCGCCCAGCGCGGCAGCGGCCTGCTCTAAGCTTGCGGCTTGGTTTTCGGTGCGGCGCGACAGGTCATCTGAGGCCATCGAGATCTCATTGGTCCCAGACCGGATCCCGTCTGAGGCCTGACCGATCACAGACATGGTGTTCTGGAGTTGCTCCATGGCACCGTTAAAGTCCTCTTGGAGCTTGGCATATTGTGGCGCGAATTTCTGAGTGAGGCGGGTGGTGAGATCGCCGTTCGACAGGTCTGCCAGCGCCTTGGCCAAGGCCTCAACGAGCGCGGTCTGCTGTTGCTCGGCCTCGGCGAGGGCGACTTCCTTGGCCTTGCGCTCATCGTCCAGAGACTCAATGTAGATCGAGATGCTGAAATCCATGTCCAGCATGACCGCCTTCATCAGGGCCACGATGGGATCGGCCAGATCGGCGTCCTTGGTTGGCTTGGTCAGCAGACCCGCTTTCGGCAGACGCTCTTTGATGACGTTTCGGATTAGCTGTTCGGTGATCAGCGCGTAGCCGCCAATGTACCAGCGCGGATCGAGGCCGATGCGCGCGTGAACCTGACCAATGGTGCGCACGCTGCGCACGTAGTCGTCGTTAAACTCTGCCGAGGAGATGTTGCCCCAGTGACGCTGCTGACGCGCGCCTGCGCTTTCGATCGCCCGGTCATCGCTGAAGAAGCGCTTTACTTCGGGGTACTGACGCAGCTGGCCATAAAAGGTGTTCAGCGCGCCAGGAAGAGACCGATCGATGATTGGCTTGATCGACCGTAAGGCCCTCGTGCTCGGTTCGTCCAAGCGCATGAAGCTCATACGTTGGGTCAGATCGTAATTCGTCGTCATGGCAGAAGCCCCTGATGCCCAGCGTGGCTGGCGATAACACGGTCGTATAGTCCGGATATATCGGAGTTAATTAAAACTCAGTAAACTCGCAATTCTAATATCTGATCTAAAACAGAAATAATAATGACATAAGGTTCAATGTATTTTGACAATATACTAAACATAAATTGCGCGCAGGCTCGTAACCGATATTCATAAAGCTGACATTTGGATATTAAATAGTAATTTTATCTATAAAAACGAATTTTAGCTTTCGGTATTTTGAAAGTTTGGTTCATCGTAAATGCTAATAGTTGAGGGGGCGGGCAGGCCTGACCCATTGATTTAGTAGTTTATAATATATGCTTTCGATATCTTGGCCATTGGTTCCCCTGAATGGGCAAGGGGCGATACGGCCTTCGCCGTATCGCCCCAGAAAGTGCAAATCAGGGTTACCGATTCACCTGCCGGCTGCCCCTACTGAAAAAGACTTAACAAGGTTTGCGTTGAAGCATTCGCGATCGCTAGGGCTTGGACCCCGAGCTGTTGGCGGGTTTGTAGCGATTGTATCTTGGCACTTTCCTTCGCCAGATCGGCATCCACTAGGTTGCCGATACCGTTATCGATGCTGTCTTGCAGCTTGTTGATGAATGTCAGGTGCAGATCCAACGCCTTTGATCCCGTGCCGAGTTTAGCCAAAGCCGTGCTGACCTTGCTGATGGCGTCGTTGACCGTGGTAATCATGGTCTGAGCGCCTGAGGCGGTGTTGGTTGCAAAGCTTGCCGTACTGGAGATTCCGGTGAGGTTAGCGCTCCCTAAAGCCAACGATTGGGCCAAAACGGTCAGTTTGTTGGTCCCGGCAGCATTGGCCAGCGCATAGATGCTCGCGCCACCGGTCTTGATCATGTTGGAGCCGTTGAACTCGGCATTGTCGACGGTCTTGGCGATCTGGTCGCGCAGCGCCTTGAAGTCCACATTGAGGGCTTCGCGGCTGGCGGTGCTCAACGTCGTGTCGGAAGCGGCGAGCGCCTTTTCCTTCATCTGTATGAGCAGGTCTGAGATCGAACCGGCAGCGGCCATGGCGACGTCAATCGTCGATTGACCGCGCTGCAAAGAGTCACGAACGGCGTTTAATGACCGAGAATTGGCGCGCATCGACTGAGCAATGGCCCAGGTCGAGCCATTATCTTTAGCGTTGTCGACCTTGCGGCCGGTAGAGATGCGGGTTTGGCTGGTGCCGAGCTCTGTGCCCGTGACATTCAAATTCTGCAGAGCAATCATTGCCTGCGTATTCGTGTTAACGCTGTTCAGCGCCATGACGATGTTCCTTCTTCGAGGTGTCCGGGCTCATTTTAAGTCCGGGGGCATTTTGCCCTATGGCAGGACCAGAAGTTCAACTCGAGAGTTAAAACTACCATCCAGTACCTCGAGAGCTATCACAAGCTATCGAAAGTTCGCAAGTCTTAAATTACGATTTTTTGCAAAAATTGTTAAGATCGCTGACCTTGTGAATCTCGACCCAAGACAGCTCATCCTCGTCGGCATTGGTGTAGTTATAGACAACCAACACATCGGTCCGGCCAGGTGACGAAACACGGTATATCTGATTGAAACTAAACATATCTCCGACCCGGCACTGGAGACGCGGGTTCAGGGGCGCGCTGGCAAAGACCTGTTCCGCAGTGAACAGGCAGCCTGAATAGAAGATGCCAAAACAGCCCTTTCCGGGCATGCCGGGTGAAATTTCGATCCAGCGTGGTCCAAGGGCCATCGCTTGATCTGTCATCAGTTTCAGCGTCCAACCCGCCTCCCGTCTGCGACGCCTAAGCGCTACGGGCGCAGTGCCTTGGGTGTGAATTCTCGCTAAGGCCTGACGCATATAGTCGCCCTGCTGTGTGCGGCCGGGTTTGTCTGACAGCCAGATGACCGACGACAGAAGTTCGGGCTCCCAGTCAAAGCGGGTTCCTGACTTCGGCATGAGGTCGACAATGAGGTCCGACATCTCAACAGCGGGCTGATGGGTCAGAAGGGGTCTTTGAAGCCGGGCAATATGGTCTTTAAGGCCATGGGAGGGCGCTGCACTGACCGGAGCAGAGAGCAGGCAGACCATCGGGATCAACAGTGACCCAAGGAGCGATAGGCCCAGACGCCCCCTCATGGCACTTCCTGCTGAAACGGCACTACGAGATTGCGCAAATCGCCCTTCAGTCTGGCTAGGCAGGTGGTGTTGGAGCGGGCAGAGGGAATCGAACCCTCACGACAAGCTTGGGAAGCTCGCAGGCTACCACTACATCATGCCCGCCTGAGGGCACTTCTAGCCAATAGAGACCGGCTTGTCAGCAACCGGTTTTGTTGACGAGACGATCTGTCCGGCGCACGATCAAAAAAACACCATCCTATGGAGACGCGCCATGGCTGACGGCCATTCCCCCTCGACTGAATCCGCCAAGTTCCACGCTATGACCGAAGGCACAGCCGAAGACTGGGCCATCATAGGCAAGTCCATGGCCCCCTTTGTTCGCGATCTGCCCAATCGGGTCCTGTCGCACCTGAAAATGCTCGACGGCGATTGCGGCGGTTTCGCTGTGGACCGGCTGGAGCACAGCCTGCAAACCGCGACCCGCGCCTTTAAAGATGGACGCGATGAGGAATATGTCGTCTGCGCCCTGCTGCACGATATGGGCGACATTCTCGGCCCTCGGAACCATGCCGACATTGCCGCCGCGATTCTCAAGCCCTTTGTCAGCGAGCAGAACCATTGGATGGTCGAGCAGCACGGCATTTTCCAAGGCTATTACTTCTTCCACTATATCGGCCTGGATCGCGAAGCCCGCGAACAGCACCGTGGCCATCCTGCCTTTGAGCATACGGCGCAGTTCTGCCACCTCTATGATCAGGCCGCGTTCGATCCGGCCTATGAGAGCATGCCCCTCAGCGCCTTTGAGCCCATGGTGCAGCGGGTATTCTCGACCGTAAAGCGCTCGATCTACGTGAAGGCTGAAGCGTAAAATCAAGCGCGATCTGTAAAGCTGCACCCAAGCCCTTGCGAAGTGGGCCGGTTCGGGGCAATCCCGGACGGGCACCGCACGGCGCTGACACATCTAAGAATTTGAGGACGGCATATGGCCTTGCAAACGTTCGTCAACACCTTTGCCGGTAATCCGCTGGATCGGGTCAGCGATCGTCGCACCGATGAGGCTTGGTTGGCCGAAAAGCTGGACGATCCCAGCTCCTTGGCGGTCGCCATCTGGAACGGCAAGCCACTGGTCGAGGACGGCACCGCGCCCAAGAGCGTTCAGATCGCTTACCTCCGTGCCAGCTTGGCCGGGGAACTGGCTGGTGGCCAAGAGCGCCTCGCCTTTATGGGCCTTTGGAAAGAGACCGCCGTCTTTGCCGTCGACCTAGAAGGCGGCGCTGATCCGGCAGAGGGGCCATTGAACGGTCTGGGCCGGTTTGAAGATCTGCGTGCCGTGGCGCCGCGCTTGCCTGCGACAGACGCCGCGATCCTATCGACGGCCAAGAGCCTGTTTGAATGGCGCCGTCGTCACAAGTTCTGCTCGGCCTGTGGCCAGCCCAGCGAAGTGCGCGAAGGCGGCTGGAAGCGGGCCTGCCCCTCCTGCAAGGGCGAGCATTTCCCGCGCACGGACCCGGTGGTGATCATGCTGCCAGTCTTTGGTGAGCGCTGCCTTTTGGGTCGCCAAGCCATCTGGCCCAAAGGCATGTTCTCGGCTCTTGCGGGCTTTTTGGAGCCCGGCGAATCGATTGAAGAGGCCTGCGCGCGCGAGGTCATGGAAGAGTCGGGTCTAACCGCCCTGTCGGTCCGCTATCACTCCACCCAGCCCTGGCCCTATCCTTCCAGCCTGATGATCGGCCTGATCGCCGAGGTCAGCGATGATGAGGCCACCCCCGATC
>JBEGOG010000011.1:0-12316 GCA_041182125.1 Pseudomonadota bacterium | reverse complement strand
CCACCTATCCGGCCCCGACCTATGTTGCCACGCCCGCGAACCGTAAGACCAACTCCACGCAAAAGGGCGTGGAACTGACGGCGGTCGCTAAGCTGGCGCAAGATTGGCGGCTCAATGGAGCATTCACCTGGTTGAAGGCCCGGGAAGTCGGTATCGAAGAGGTGCGTCGTCCGGCCAATATCGGCAGCCTCGCCCTGTCGTGGCGTCATCCGAGCCAGAACGGCGGCGTGGCCCTGGTCGCGCGCTATAATGGCCAGCAAACCGACTTGGCCTATACGGACCCTAGCTATGTGCCGGTCCGGGCGCGGCTCAAGGCCTACACGCTGGTCAATCTCAATGGCGACTATGCCCTGTCACCGGCCATCAAGCTGACCGCGCGGGTCGAGAACCTAACCGACCAGACCTATGAGGAATTGTTCAGTTTCCGGGGCCGGGGCAGAGCTGCCTTTGTCGGCATCAGTAGCCGATTCTAATCAGACCGACGGCGCAGGCTCAGTGACGGGCCTGCGCCTCAACCTCCGTTCTTTTGGTTGGAGACTTCCATGACCAACAAAATCAGTTCTGGTCTACCCACGGCACGCCAATTCACTCTACCTTGGCCTGCAGTTCTGGTGACTTCAGTCCTCTTAGGCTCGACCCTCATCGCCTGCGCTATGCCGCTCGTCGCCATCGCGACCTTGGCGGCGGCGACCATGAAGCGCCGCTCGGCGATCGTAACCCTCTTGCTTTGCTGGGCAATCAATCAGGTCCTTGGCTTTACCCTTCACGGCTACCCGCACACCCTGTTCACATTGGGATGGGGCGTGGCCATTGGGCTGGGCGGCGTTCTGGCCTTGATCGTCTCGCAGATGATCCTGAGGCCTGGGCAGGCGAGCCTTCGGATGGTGCCGACTCTGGGTCTTGCTTTCATGGCCTATGAACTAGCCCTGTTTGGCTTTTCGAAGGTCACAGGCTGGGCCTGTCCCTTCACGGTTGATGTTGTGGCCGCCGTGGCCACCAATGAGGCGCTTTGGTTCGCGGGCCTTTGGCTGGCCTATGTCGCGCTTGGATTGGTGCTGCCTAGGCCGTTGGTGGTGACCCGTCAGCGTGCGCGATGAGCGGGCCACGGATTGTCTCGCTGCTGCCCAGCGCCACCGAGATTGCGGTGGCGCTGGGATGCGAGGCGCAGATCTTTGGACGGTCGCACGAATGTGATTTTCCGCCAGCGGTTCAGGCCTTGCCGGTCTGCACCGCGACCAAGCTGGCCAAGGGTCTGCCTTCCTTAGAGATCGAGAACCGGGTCCAGGCCATCGTTAGCCAAGGTCTGTCTTGCTACGAGGTTGATGCCCCGCTTCTGCGGTCCCTGCGGCCCGATGTGATCTTGACCCAAACCGCCTGCGCCATCTGCGCCGTGACGCCGCGCGATCTGGAGGAGGCGCTGAGCGCTTGGACGGACCAAGCCCCAACCCTGTTGTCCTTTGCGCCGGATCGACTGATCGACGTGTGGGGCGACCTGCGGGCTGCGGGAGATCTGTTAGAGGTACCGGCAAGGGCTGAGGCCGTGATCGATCAATTACAGGCGCGGTTGGAGGCCATCGGCCGCAAGACCCGTCTTGGTGCCAAGCCGACCGTGGCGGCGATTGAGTGGGTTGAGCCCCTGATGGCGGCCGGGAACTGGGTGCCGGAACTGATCGAACTGGCCGGCGGACAAAGCCTGTTCGCAGCCGTCGGTCAGCATTCACCTTGGCTCGAATGGGATCAGCTCTGCGCTGCCGATCCTGAGGTCATTGTCCTGATGCCCTGCGGCTTTACCATCGAGCGGACGGTTCAAGACGTGCTGGACCTGGTCAAGGACCCGCGTTGGCTAGGCTTGTCGGCGGTGCAGCGCGGCGCGGTCTATACTGTCGATGGCCACCACTATTTCAATCGCCCCGGCCCTCGGCTGGTGGAGTCGGCTGAGATTCTCGCTGAAATCCTGCATCCCGACCTTTTCAATTTTGGCCACAGGGGGGCAGGTTGGATCAGGATGGACCTCCATCAGGAACATTCTATTGGCGAGGCCAAAATCTTGTGAGACCCTTTGCCAAAATAAGCGTGGGGAAGCAGGTCGATGAACGCACCGACAACGACGCCAGAGGCTGTGGCTTGGCATCTTCAGGGCAATTGGGCACCGGTCTTTGATGAGATTGAGGCCGGGCCTCTAAAGATCACAGGCGAGATACCCAAGGACCTGTTTGGCGACTATGTGCGCGTCGGCATGAACCCCCGTTCGGGCCATAGCGACCACTGGTTCTCGGGCAATGGCATGCTCCATTCCGTCCAGATCGAAAATGGTCAGGCGCACTATCGCAACCGCTATGTCCGCACGCCCTATTACGAGGCCGACATGACCATGATGTCGGGCATGTTCGATCCGGCGGCATCTCCCGCCAATACCAACATCATCCGCCATGCAGGCCAGTGGCTGGCGCTGGAAGAGGCCCATCTGCCTTGGGCGGTGGACCGCGACCTCAATACGCTGGGCGCTCATGACTATGGCGGCAAGCTGACCGGGGCGATGACCGCCCATCCGCGCGAATGTCCGGAGACGGGCGAGCTTCTCTTCTTTGGCTATCAGCTGGCTCGCGCGCCGCACCTGACCTATTACCGCGTCGACCGCGCAGGACAGATGGTTGAGGCTGAGCCTATCGACCTGCCCAATCCGGTGATGATGCACGATTGGAACGTCACCCGAAACCATGTGGTGTTCATGGACCTGCCGGTGGTGTTTGACCTCAGCGCGGCGATGAAGGGGCAGGCCCCTCTGTCGTTCAAGCGAGAGGCGGGGGCGCGGCTTGGCGTCATGAAGCGCAATGGGGCCAAGGGTCAGGTGCGCTGGTTCGAGATCGAGCCCTGCTATGTCTTCCACCCCGTCAATGCCTATGAGCAGGGCGACAAGATCGTCATCCATGTCTGTCGTCAGCAGCAGGCTATGGTCGGCGGCTTCTCCAACCTCTATGGCGGCGAGGCCACGACCGGCAAGATCTGGCGCTGGACCATCGATCTGGCCAAGGGCACGGTTAGCGAAGAGCAGATCGACGATGCGGCCTCAGACTTCCCGCGCGTCAATGACAGCCTCGTCGGCCTCAAGGCCCAGTATGGCTACACCTCCAGCCTGAATGAGCGCGCCGCGTCCCTGACCCTGGGCCAATTTCTCTACAAATATGACCTAGATAGCGGCCGAAAACAGGTCCGCGATTTCGGCCCTTCCAACCATCTGGGCGAACCGATCTTCGTTCCTCGCCCCAATGCCAAGGCCGAGGATGACGGCTGGATCATGGCGCTAAAACATGACGATGCCATCGACCAGTCGGCGCTGGTTATTCTGAACGCGCAGGATTTTGACGGCGAGGCCGTGGCCACCATCACCATGCCGCGCCGCATTCCCTATGGCGCTCATGGCAACTGGATGTCGCGCTAAGGCGGGGCGAGCCGCTACAGACTGGGTAGGGTGATCACGCCGCCCCAGACGACCATGAGGGCACCCAATCCTATGGCAACGCCATAGGGGACGCTTTGGTGGTTATCTCCCTTGCCGTTCCGCCCGCCCATTGCGTTTCTGCGGGCCGGGCGTGTGATCAGGAAGGTGAGGGCCACAACACCACCACTCACCGCTGTGGCGAGCGTAAAGGTTCCGAGCAGTTCAAGCCCGGTAAATAGGGCCAGCGCAGAGAACAGCTTAACGTCGCCGGCACCCATCAGGTTCAAACTATAGAGCCCAAAGCCGATAACGAAGCTAATCGCCGCCGCCGCGAGGGCTGAGCCTGTTCCAACACCCTTTTCAGAAATGGCCCAAATGGCAAAGAGCGCGATGATGGAGATCGCACAGCCATTGGGAATCTTGCGGGTACGAACATCACTGATAGCCGCCCAGACTAAGATAGCGGTAACGGCGACGGCGATGGAAAGATGCAAAAGGTCAGGGCTGTTCATGGCTAGCGCTCCTTTGCTCATTGGCTAGACGCGCGGTGAGCTTTAGGTTTTCGGCGGCGCGATCATAGTAGTTGGTTCGAGTCCTTAAGGCGCTGCTGAGCAGTTCATTGGCCTTGTCTAGGTCGCCGCGTACGGTGGCGGCAAAGCCAGCATTATTGAGCAGCGCCGCCTGATCTTTTGGGCTGCCTCCCGCGATCGCGCGCTCATAGTCACCGCCGAGCGCCAAGGCGAGCCTCAAATTTCCAAGCGCACTGACCAAGGCGGGCTGCTTGCGAAGCGCTGCGGTAAAGTCACGGATTGCGGCCTCGCGTTGACCCTGCAGCAAGAGGGAGTAGCCCCGATTGTTCAACACGATGGCCGCATCATCAGAGGCTATCAGGGCCTTATCATAGGCCGATTGAGCCTCTTGCCACTGTTGCTGCTGATCATGAAGGCTACCCAAGGCGTTCCAAGCCCGCCATGCGTTCGGGTTCTCCGCGACAGCCGATTTTAGCGCGTTAAAGGCTTGTTGAGTTTGGCCGGCAGATAGAAGGGCAATGGCTTCTCCCTCTAAAGCCGCTGCACGGGTTGTCGGTTCCGTCTGTGCGCGCTGGAAATGCTCTACGGCAGTGACGAAGCGGCCACGGGCCAAGTTTAATTCTCCTCGGGCGAGCCAGAGTTTTGGATCCTGCGCGCCCGTCAATAGGGCCTCATCTAGCCATCGACTTGCGTCAACCAAGCGCTGCTCCGCAATAGCCTGTTGCACCCGTATCGGTAGGTTATCGCTAACCTTGAGGGGGGAGGCGTCTGCGCGGGGGGGACGCGCAGACGCCACGGAGATCATAAAGCTGAGTGCTGCGGCCACAGCTAGGACTGCAACCTTGCCGACGCGGTTCATGATCGTCCGATTGCGTTATGGGGTCGTTGATGGAACCAGTTTGGCCAGTCGGCTGTGTCCTGCCCAAGGGTGAGCGCGATGACCGAGCAATCTGTGCCGCAGTCGATCAAGGCTGTGCGCCCTGGTAGGGTCAAGGCCAGAACCTTTGCGATAATCCGGCGTCGATGGGGGTGCACAATCGTCGTTCTGGCGGCGGTGGTTTCGGGTTCGGCGAGGCGTTTTGGAACCGACCAGCCCAAGGTGGCGAGTGTCTGACGAATAGCTTCTGGCCGACCCGTTGGACCCGAACGATCAATAATGGTCATCCCCTTGCCCTGACCGGCAGGCATGTCGATCTTGGCAAGCTGCGGTGGGGGCACTTGAACCGCGCCGAGCGGAGGTTCTGGTTGGCGCGGGGTTGGACGGCTCTCGACCATCGCGGCATAGATGGCTTGGCTGTTCTGTTGCAAAATTGCGGAGTAACGAAGGTTGTTTGCCACAATTGCGGATTGACCATCCATCTCAAGAGCTTGCGCGTAATATCGTGCACTGAGATCAAAGCGACCCAGCTTGTCATAGACGACACCGAAGGCGTTGATGATCCTGACATCATCGGGCCGCTTAGCGCGCGCCACCTGCAGCAACGACAGTGCGGTTGCGTAATCGCCGAGGTCTATGGCGCGAAGAACGGCGTTATAGTCGTCGTGCTGCTGGGCGGGGTCAGCCTCCGATTTTGTAACAATGGGCTGGATTTGGACCCATGACTTGGGGGTAAAGGCTCCTGCGCACCCGGCGAGGCTTACCGAAAAGCAGGCCATAATGATCCAATTGGAACGGGCACTTTGGGACATTGGACGCCGCATGATGAGCCTCAAGGATTGCGGACAGTGGAATAGGATGCGGGTCTATTGGGCGCGTCTAGAGCCGGGCCAAGATTGCGAACCATGTCGATGACAGGAGGCAGTAGCAGCGCCACGATGATCACCGGCATGAAGCATCCGACCACCGGTAGGGTCATGAGAACGGGAATGCGCATGGCCTTTTCCTCCGCCTTTAAAAAGCGCGTCTCGCGCATTTCGGTAGAATAGGTGCGCAGGCTCTGACCAATGCTGACCCCTAGGGTGTCCGTCTGGATCAACAGGGCGACAAAGGATTTGATGCTATCGACATTAGCGCGCCGGGCCATCGCCCTCAGGGCATCAGGCCGACTGCGTCCGGCGCTCAGCTCGTCGGTCATGCGGGTCATCAGGGCCGATACGGTGGGATGGGTTTCGCGCACCTCGCGAGCGACCCGAACAAAGGCAGACTCCAAACCCAGCCCCGCTTCTACGCAAATGACGAGCAAATCCAACGTGTCCGGAAATTCGCGTTCAATCTGGTCGCGTCGGGACTGGATCCTGCGGTCGAGAAAGGCTCTGGGTATAATCAGGCCGACGCCACACAAGGCCAGCGGCAGGACAATGGTTCCCAATCCACCCTTAGGTGTGTCGACAAAGGCCTGTGCCGCGATCAGGAACAACGGCAAACTGACGGCCAAGACAAAGCGGCTGATCACATACCAAAGGGCAGCGGTGGGGTGGTCAAAGCCAGCCATAGCGAGGTCCTGACGGAGCTTGGAGTCCTCGCCATGCTCGCGTTGTGGCCGTGCGGACTGTACCCACGCTAAAAACCGATTGTTGATCTTGTCGGTCTTGAGCAACGGACTGTTGCCAACTTTCTTACCCGACTGTCGCTGACTAAGTCCAAGGCGACGATAAACCACAAGCGTTTGACCGAGCGATTGTATGACCAACAGGGTCAGCGTCGCCATGGCGCAGAACGTAAAGGTGAGGATAACGGTGTCCAACATGTTGGGCATAAGACCCTCAATATTTGAAATTGATAATGCGATTGATCATGATCCAGCCCATTCCGTAGAGGCCCAATGTCAGGGCGACGACGGGCCAGAAAATCGGATCATTGAACTTGTCGGAGTAGTAGGTCGGGTGGGACATGAATTGAAACCCGACGACCCCTACAGGCAAGATGCTCAAGATCAAGGCAGAGGCTTGGCCTTCGCTGGCCAGTGCCTTGACGCGCTTTCCAAGCGTCTGGCGCCCGCGCATAACCGTCGCGAGTCCCTGTAGAATTTCCGCAAGATTGCCGCCGGTTTCAGCTTGAATGCTAACGCTGACGGCGAAAAAGTGCACATCGGGCGACCCCGTTCGTCTTCCCATATTCAGCAAGGCTTCGCGAAATTCCGCGCCATAGTTGGTTTCGTCGACAACCAGGCCCAATTCCGAGCCGATAGGATCGCTCAACTCCTCCGCGGCTAATCGGACAGCCGCGACAGCGGGGTGGCCCGCCCTGACTGCACGGGTCACGATGTCGAGCGCTAAAGGCAGCTGTTCTTCCAACTTGCGAATACGCGCGCGCCTCTTGGACTGGATCCAAGACCAGACGCCGATGGTAGCCAGCACGCTTGCACCAGCAAAAGACAGGGCGGTGTTACCCAGGCTTTGGAACTGCAGACCCAAGCCGGAAAGACTGGCTGTGATGAGCCAAAGCCCCACCGCGATCAGAATCGTAAGGGCGACCACACGTTTGGCCGACAGATCCAATCCCGCCTGAGCCAAGACCATATTGAGGCCTGTGAGGCGGGCATCAAGCCATCGGTCTTTACGCCCCGATTGATAACCTTTTCGCATCAAGGTCGCGAAGACGCGGTCTGGATTGAGGCCAGAGCTCAACATATCCAAACGTCTGTTCAGACGTTTGGATCGATCACTCGCGGTGAAATAGAGTCCCGCGGCGGTCTGTACGATGATCACAACCGAGACGAAGGCCAGCATATAGAGGATGGGACTTGGAATTGGGGGCATGGTGGCGCTCATCCTACTGCGGTGACGGGAGCCGAATTCGGGACCTGCAGGCCGCGTGATTTGAGAATTTCAAGCAGCTTCGGCCTTATACCTGTCGCCTCAAAGGTGCCCGAAATTTCGCCAGACTCTAGGCGGCCACTGCGGCGGTAGCGGAAGATTTCCTGTGTGGTGATGGTGGCCTCTTCCATCCCGACCACCTCTTGGATGGACACAACGCGTCGGCGGCCATCATCCATGCGCTCGATCTGAACGACCACGTTGATGGCTGTCGAAATCTGCTGGCGGATAGAGTTGGGAGAGATGTCCAGCCCGGCCATGCCAATCATCTGCTCAATACGAGACAGGGCGTCTCGGGGTGTATTGGCGTGAACAGTGGTCATAGAGCCATCATGACCCGTGTTCATGGCCTGCAGCATATCGAACGCTTCGCCCGCCCGAACCTCGCCGACAATGATACGGTCTGGCCGCATTCTTAAGGCGTTTCTGACCAGATCCCTCTGGTTGATCTCCCCACGCCCTTCGATATTGGGCGGTCGCGTCTCTAGTCGACCGACATGTTCCTGTTGCAGCTGTAGCTCTGCAGAATCTTCAATGGTTACAATGCGTTCTGTGCTTCCAATAAATGAAGATAGGGCGTTGAGAAGTGTGGTTTTCCCTGAGCCCGTACCCCCTGAAATCAGGATGTTGCGGCGGGCAACCACCGCAGCTACCATGGTGTCCGCCATTTCCTGTGACAAGGTTCCAAGCCGGACCAGCTGCTGCATACTGATCGGCTTGCGCGCGAATTTTCGGATGGAGACGAGAGGGCCGTCCACCGCAAGCGGCGGGATGATCGCGTTGAATCGGCTGCCATCGGCTAGGCGGGCGTCAACCATCGGCTGGGACTCATCCACGCGCCGACCGACCGCCGATACAATCTTGTTGATGACCCGAACCAGATGTCGGGTGTCTTGAAACTTTACGTCGGTTTTCTCTATGTGGCCGTGTCGCTCCACATAGACCTTGGCGTGGGTGTTGATCAGGATGTCCGAGATCGTATCGTCTTTCAGGAGGGGTTCGAGCGGGCCAAGCCCGAGAAGCTCGTCAAGGACGTCGTCGATGAGTTGGTCCAGTTGGGAAAAACTAAGGACACGGCGCTCCTCCGCCAATAGTCCGGCCACAGCGCCTCGAATCTCCTGCCGCAAGGCTTCTCTTGGTGTTTTATCCAGAAGGCTGAGGTTCAAAATATCGATCAGGCGCTGATGGATGCGGACCTTTAATGCCGTGGCATCCTCGATCGGGACGATGAAGCTACTGACCAGTGAAGAGTCGGCATTCTGGCCTCCGGGAGTGCTGGTTTTTTCAAACAACATTTTGCTATTTCCACGTCTGCTGAGAGGTCTGTTTGAAGCCGTTGATGGCCAAGGTGCCATTCATTACGTCAGCTAATGCATTGATGTTTTTGCCAATTTTTGTGTGATGGCGGAATATGCTGGCGTCCATGCCTTGGTTCACTGCGCTGAGCATCGCGCGTCGATCTTCGGGGATGACGAGGTCGAACTTCCGCCCGATGCCGCGTTCTGCGGATTTGACGGGAAGTGCATTCAAATGGTCCGCTGAGACCGCATTGCACACCAGCGTCATCGCCCGATTGGTGAGCCTCTGGGCCTCCAATATCCTCAACTGTCGCTTCATAATCTGGACGTGGGGTACGGAAAGATGCGTGACCAAGACAATGTGATCAGCGTTCTGCAGGACCTGGTTTGACCACGCGGTCCACTCGCTTGGCAGGTCAACGATCGTGGTCTGAAAGTCGCGCCTCATACCCATCATGAGGGCGTCTGCAATTTCAGCCGTCATTGTGTCGAGGGCCACGACGTCCTTTGGTGCTGCCAACAGGCGAAGACCGCTGGAATGTTTGGCTAGCGCCGTTGGAAAGGGGGTGTCGGCAATGTTCGACCCTGATTTGAGGCACTCAACGATCGAGATACTATTGGGGATGTCGAGATAGATTTCGGCAAGCCCGAACTGAACGTCCAAATCCGCAAAGCAGACGTCGGTCTGATGTCGGTCTGCAAGGAGCAGCCCGAGCTGGATACCCAGTGTTGTTGCACCAACCCCACCCCCGGCTTTCATCAAGGCGACAATCTTGCCCGGCTGTTTGGTGTTGGCTTGGACAGAGGCCTGCTTGGTGAGGAGACGTTCTAGGCTAAGGGCCAGTGACGGGTCGGTGACCGGCTCAGGCAACACATCCGCGACACCGGTGTGCACCAGATCCCGGATCGTCGACACATCTGCATTCTCAAGAACCGCGATGATTTTGGTTTGGACAGGGCCCACGGAGAGCCGTTGAACCAGTTGCTGAACCTCTGAAATCCGAGCCTTGTTGACGGGGATAATGATGACGTCGCAATGGCCAAACTCACCCGTCTCCCAAGCCTCGCTCAAGGTCTCAAAGACAATGTTAGAGAATAAAGATCTTAGCGCGGGCAAGCGCGCCTCACCACCGACCGCCGATGGAACGACACCGACCCGTTGGATGCTCATACGCGGCAGAACCACAACATTGTCATTCTGGGCGTTGCCCTTTTGGGTGCCATGGGTTGGGTCAGACATTGGGCGAGCCCTCCGGACCTTTGGGTTGTGTCATCAAGCTGCCCATCGTGCAGAGGAGAGCCTTTGGGCGGTCTGGGTGAAAGGCTGGCATTAGGGCGCGACCGCTGTGTTTTGCAGGCCAATGGTCGACGCGGTTGCGGACGGTGTGATCACGCGGCCCGTTCTGTATCTTTCTTGCGCGAGCTGGACGCGGGCACCGTTCGACCCTGGCGCAGCTGCTGTGTTGTAAGTCGCGTCTGGATCGGCAATTTGCGACACAACGGCTTGCCGCACGGCATAGCCAAAATCAGCGCTAAGGTGCGGCTTTGCTGTGGTGCACCCACTCAGAATCGCAAGGCTGAGGGTGGCTAGGCCAAGGCCTGAGACAGTTTTAAGGCTTGGGGTCATTGGAAATGTCCTAGTAAAGGATGTGGCCATGGGGGCCATCAATGCCGCCCTTGGTGTTGCCGCCGCTCATGAGGGCGCGATCTTGGTTGCGGGTGTTTGTTTCTCGCCCCTGGTCGCGGCCTTGCAAAAAGAACTCGAAATCCGACGGCGGGACAAAATGCTCGTCAGGCATGGTGCCAATCGCCCGGCGCGGTGTGACCAGGTGTGGGGTCACGATAATGACCAACTCGGTCTCATCGCGTTGATAGCCCTTGGATCGAAACAGGGCACCAAGAACGGGCATGTCCGCGACAAACGGGAACTGGCGCGTCTGGTTCAGGTAATCTTCTTTGAGCAGGCCTGCGATTGTGAAGGATTCACCGTCTCTTAGCTCCACCGTGGTCTTGGCGCGCCGAACCTTGATGCCTGGGATCTTGATGGTGCCAAGTTCAATTGAAACCGTCGGATCGATGCTCGAAACCTCGGGGTTCACCACCAGATTGATCAGACCGTCCTTGAGTACGGTCGGGGTAAATCCGAGGGCCACACCGAATTGCTTGAATTCAATGGTCGTATTGGTGAAGCCGCCGGTGGCGTTCTGTTGGGCGACCGGAACCGGATACTCACCCCCGGCGAGAAAGCTTGCCGTATCGCCCGACATGGCGACGAGGTTGGGTTCTGCCAGCGTCTTGGCGAGGTTCTTCGTCTCTAGGGCATCGATCAGCAGCTCAAGATCATTATTGAAGAGCGCACCAATAGATCCGAAGCTTTCGACGAGCGCGCCGCCGGCCTTCACATTTGTGTCTCCGGTGAAGACGCTGACATTATTTCGGTCACCGCCCCCGAAATTATTGACGTTAAGCCGAAGATTTTTAGCGGTTGAGCGCTGCATTTCGACGAAACGCACGGACAGCATGACCTGTTGCGTGCCCTCGACGCTGAGCATGTTTACGACCTTATCAGGGGCGTAAGACTGTGCCAGGGCCATGACCTGTTGCAGAGCCGCGGGGCTGCTGACCGTTCCAGACAGAACAATCGATTGGTTAGCACCGCTAACAGCGAGACTTTGCTCCCTTGGCAGAACATCGTGGAGACGGGTCTTTAGGCCCTCAATATCGGCCGAAACGACAATGTTTGACGCGGAGATGAGCCGTTTCTTGGGGCCATAGACGGTCAGGCCCGTGGACCCCAGCGCCTTACCGATCACGTAGATGGAGCGATTATTCAGGGGCAAAACATCCGCGATCTTTGGGTCGGCGACCATAATCTCGCTGAAGGGCTCGGACAGATTGATGATCTTAGACTTGCCGACCGATAGGGCGGTTTCTGGAGCCGCCGATGCCGCTGGGGCCTCTGCTGCGACGGCCACGACGGGCCAAATTGCCAGGCCAAGCGTAAGGGCAGCCGCAAGTGTGCGGGCCTTCATTTGGAATGGGTGGGAAATATTGCTCATTGTCTTCACCTTGGTTCCCCCAAAAGCGCCTGTTGCGCCCTGCGCACACCGAATGGGTGCTAATGCGGCCCGTTAGGAGCCGATCGAATAGTTTGATGTTTCGGTGCCACGAATGACCTTGACCATGTCCGGTTTCGGTAGGTTCGGCCGGGTGCGCGAGGCGCGGGTTTGGCCAGGGTGAGCCGAATTCGAGCCAGAGGGCGTGGCGGATGTCAGCGCCGAAAGATCCTTAAA
>JBEGOG010000010.1:0-13302 GCA_041182125.1 Pseudomonadota bacterium | reverse complement strand
TCTGGCCTTGACCCTTGATGAAGCGCGGGCCGGACGCGCTGGACGGGACGTGGAGATCGTCGGCTCGGACCTGTCTGAACGCTGTCTGGAGCGGGCTGCCGCCGGTATCTTTTCCCAGATGGAGGTGCAGAAGGGCCTGCCGATCCGCTATCTCGTCCGCCATTTTGATCGTCAAGATGAGGCATGGCATCTGTCAGCTGATATTCGACAGCAGGTTCAGTGGAGCCGCGTCAACCTGATTTCCGATATCAGTGCTGTAGGCCGGTTTGACGTAATCTTCTGCCGATATGTCTTAGGCGGCCTTGATGACCTGATGCGCAAGCAGGTCCTGTCGCAATTGTCTGCGGCTCTGAACGACAATGGATATCTGATCGTCGGACGCGATGAGGCCGTTCTCGATCAGGCGGTTGGCCTATCCCCTGTTTGGGGCTCGGCGGATATCTATCGACGAGAACCTGTTCTTAGGATTGTGACCTAGGGCCCTGAACCATCATCAAGCCTAGGGCCCGAGCCTGAGCATCATCGGATTGAGACAGGGCCGCCCGTACCCCCTCAATGGCCTTGGGGGGCTTATTTTGCGACAGTTTGCTCACGCCGGTTAGGCGCGTGACGTCCATCTCATAGGCACACGCCGGTTAGGCGCGTGACGTCCATCTCATAGGCAATGATCCCGTGGCGCACCATGGCGTCGAACCGAGCGGGATCCATCTTTGCCCGGGTCCAGACCGGCTTGGGCGCGAGGCGCTCCTCGAACATCGCGGACAGATCATCCAGCATCTGGGCCGCCTGTTCGGGGGAGATTGCGCGGACAGTGCCGGATAGTTCCACTGAGATATAGTTCCAGGTGGGGACCTGATCCGGCAGGCCGTACCAGTCCGGACTGATATAGGCGTCGGGTCCGGTGACCACACAAAGAGCCCGTGGATCATGGGCAAAGGCGGCGTTTAGTCCATTGGCGCTGGAAAGATGAAATCTTAAAATGGACTGTTCCAATGTCACCGGCGCGTGTGCACAGACAGGCCCATCGGGACCTTGGCCAATGATCAGGCCAAAGCCGCGCTCTGTAATCAGGCCTCTGAGGCGATCTTCGTCAGTTTCTAGAAAGGCCGAAGCGGGGTGCATGGGTAAGAGTTCCAGCAGATTGAAGCTGAAGCTCTGAATGATCATGTGCCGTTCATCAAGACGCGTTATAAAGACCCCATGACAAACCCATCCAAACTTTCAGGCCTGTTGCTGGCGACCCTTCTCATCACGAGTGCGGTTACGGCTCCTGTGGCCTTGGCACAGACCTTGGCACCCTCGATCGCAGCAGGTCAAAAGGTCGTTGATCCAGAAGGTCGCCTGCTTGGCAGCGTCGAGCGGATCATCACCGACGCGGCGGGTAAACCCAGCCAAGTGGTCATCCGCACAGTCGCGGTGCGCGGAGGCTCGCCCAGCGCGCTAAAGGTTTTGCCACTTGCCGCCTTTATGGCATCCGACAAGCCCACCACGCCGCCGACCCTTGTCGCGCCTTTAGCACGCGAAGAGATCGACCTCTTGCCGAATGCCCAATAGCGCCTAGTCGACGCGCGATAGGACGTGGCGAAGGGTCTCGACGATCTGGTCGATATGGGCCTTTTCGATGATCAGCGGAGGCGATAGGGCGATGATGTCGCCGGTGACGCGGATCATCACCCCTTGATCAAAGGCCGCGGCAAAGACCTCAGAGGCCCGTTCGGTCGGCTTGCCCGGTCTTGGCTCCAGTTCAATCCCGCCAATCAGGCCGAGATTACGCACATCGATCACGTGGCGGGCATCGGCGAGGCTGTGGATCGCCTCTTGCCAATAGGGCTCCAGATCAGCGGCCCGCTGAAATAGACCCTCTTCCTCATAGGTGTCTAATGTGGCGATCCCGGCGGCGCAGCCAAGCGGATGTCCTGAATAGGTAAAGCCATGGAAAAGCTCGATCGGGGCATCAGCTGCCTCCATGAGGGTGTCATAAATCTGATCACTGACCGCGACCGCCCCCATGGGAACGGCTGCATTGGTCAGGCCCTTGGCCATGCAGATAATGTCGGGGCGCACGCCGAACCGTTCAGCCGCAAAGGTCGAACCTAAGCGGCCAAAGCCTGTGATGACTTCGTCAAAGATCAAGAGGATGCCGTGCTTGTCGCAGATGGAGCGAAGGCGCTGTAGATAGCCCTGCGGCGGAACCAGAACGCCCGTCGATCCGGCAACCGGCTCGACGATGACCGCAGCGATGGTTGAGGCATCATGCAGAGCAACCAGGCGCTCCAGCGCATCAGCCAAATCGGCCCCCTGTTCCGGCTGGCCTTTTGAAAAGGCGTTGCGGGCCAGGTCATGGGTGTGGGGCAGGTGGTCAACGCCGGTGAGAAGCGTGCCAAAGGCCATCCGATTACGCACAATGCCGCCGACCGAAATGCCACCAAATCCGACGCCATGATAGCCGCGTTCGCGCCCTATCAAGCGGGTTCTTGTGCCTTGGCCCCGGGCGCGCTGGTAGGCGAGGGCGATCTTTAGCGCGGTGTCTGCCGACTCCGATCCCGATCCGGTGAAGAAGATCTTCTTCAGGTCGAACGGCATCATGGCTGAGAGCTTGGCCGCAAATTGGAACGCGATCGGGTGACCCAGATTAAAGGAGGGGGCATAGTCCAACTCGCCCGCTTGCCGACGAATGGCCTCCACGATGCGCGGACGACTATGCCCGGCATTGACGCACCATAGTCCAGCGGTTCCGTCCAAGATCTGACGTCCGTCCGTGGTGACATAGTGCATGTCCTTGGCGCCGCTCAGCATGCGAGGGTTCGCCTTGAACCGACGATTTGACGTGAAGGGCATCCAATAGGCTTCCAAATCGTTGGAACCTGCGTTGGTCATGATCTGATCCCTTATCGCCAAAGCCGACATGAAAGGATTATCTATCATTTCGATATCATGGATTGAAAGAGACAGTGCAAGCCAGCGCTGTAAAGCCCCGCCTGTCACACAGGGTTTAAGGAACTGACGATGTTTGATCTTGTTACTGACGCCCTTATCGGCGGCCATTGGATCTGCGGGCCTGGGCGCTTTGTCGTAACCAATCCGGCCGACGGTGCCGTCATTGCCGAAGTGGCGGATCTGGGTGCCGCCCAGACTGTGGAGGCTATCGATGCGGCTGAAAAAGCATTGCCCGCCTGGTCAGCCTTAACAGCCAAGGCGCGGTCCGCGATCTTGATGCGCTGGAACGCCTTGATCCTTGAAAATACCGAAGCCTTGGCGGAACTGATGACCGCCGAACAGGGCAAGCCCCTGAATGAGGCGCGCGGAGAGGTGGCCTATGGGGCCGCCTTTATCGAATGGTTCGCCGAGGAGGCCAAGCGGGCCTACGGTCACACCATCCCCACGACGGCCTCGTCTAAACGGATGATGTCGATCAAACAGCCTGTGGGGATCTGTGCGGCCATCACCCCGTGGAACTTCCCTATCGCCATGATCACCCGCAAGGTCGGTCCAGCCTTGGCGGCGGGCTGCACGGTTGTGGTCAAACCTTCTGAAGACACGCCGCTTTGTGCTTTGGCATTGGCGCGATTGGCTGAGATTGCGGGGGTTCCTGCGGGCGTTTTGAATGTGGTCACAGGCACCGATGCGGCCGCCATTGGCCAAGTGCTCTGCGATGATCCGCGCGTGCGCAAGCTGTCCTTCACGGGCTCCACCGAGGTCGGTAAGATCCTCTATCGCCAATGTGCTGGGACGGTGAAAAAGCTGTCCTTAGAGTTGGGTGGCAATGCGCCGTTTATTGTCTTCGACGACGCTGACCTTGATGCGGCTGTGGCCGGGGCCTTGGCCTCGAAATATCGCAATGCGGGCCAGACCTGCGTTTGTGCCAACCGGATGTTGGTCCAGTCTGGCATCTATGAGGCCTTTGCCGAACGGTTAGCCCAAGAGGTTGGGGCCTTTGCGGTCGGCCGAGGTTCTGATCCAGACACGGTGATCGGCCCGTTGATCAATGATGAGGCCGTCAATAAGGTCGAGGGGCTCGTCAATCAGGCCTTGGCGATGGGGGCAAAGGCTCTGACCGGCGGTGGACGTCATGATGCAGGGGCCCAGTTCTTTACCCCGACGGTCTTGATCGATGTGACGCCGCAGATGCAGATCTTCAGTCAGGAGATCTTTGGCCCGGTTGCGCCGCTCTTTCGGTTTGAGACCGAAGCCGAGGCCATCGCCTTGGCCAATGGCACGCCCTATGGCTTAGCCTCCTATTTCTATAGCCGCGACGTCAATCGCTGTTGGCGCGTGGGGGAGGCGCTCGAATTTGGCATGGTCGGGATCAATGAGGGTCTATTTTCCACAGAGGTCGCCCCCTTCGGGGGCTGGAAAGAAAGTGGATTGGGCCGCGAGGGCGCGTCCGAGGGCCTGAGCGAATATCTCGAAACCAAATATCTGTGCTTTGGCGGGGTATAATGAGTAGGCCTGCCCTCGAGCGCTTTTTGGAACAGGAACGGGCGCAGTTTTCAGCAACCCATCCGGCCAGCGCTGCCTTGGCGGCAAAGGCCAAGGACCATTGGTTGGGCGGCGTGCCCATGCATTGGATGGGCGACTGGGCCACGCCCTTTGCGATCTTTGCAAAATCAGGGCAGGGCGCGCGCCTGACCGATGTGGATGGCCTAGACTATGATGATTTTTGCCTCGCAGACACGCCCTCCATGTTCGGCCATGGCCTAGAGGCCGTAGCCAAGGCCCTCGCGGATCAGGCCGCGAAGGGGACGGGCTTTATGTTGCCCACAGAAGATGCCGCCGAGGTCGGAAAGCTGCTCAGCGCCCGCTTTGGATTGCCCTTTTGGCAGACAGCCAATACCGCGACGGACGCTAATCGCGCGGCGATCCGGTGGGCGAGGGCGGTCACAGGCCGGTCTCAGATCCTAGTCTTTGATGGCTGTTATCATGGGGCCGTTGACGACACCTTCGTGAGTCTGGCCAGCGGCAAGGCGGCGCTTAAGACGGGGCTTGTGGGTCAGGTCCATGATGTGGCCGCCTTTGCCAAGGTCATCGACTTTAATGATTTGGCGGCCTTGGAGGCGGCATTGGCACCCGGCGACGTGGCCTGTGTGCTGGCCGAACCGGTGATGACCAACTGCGGAATGATTGTCCCCGATGAGGGCTATCTGGAGGGCTTAAGGGCCCTGACGCGCAAATATGGCACGCTGCTTCTTATCGATGAGACCCATACGATCTCGACGGGGCCGGGCGGCGCGACCGTCGCCTATGGACTGGACCCTGATATTTTCACGCTCGGAAAGGCCATAGCCGGCGGGGTTCCCGCAGCGGTTTGGGGTGTGACGTCAGAGCTTGCCGAACGGATGGCAAGGGCCGCCCTATCGATTGGCTCGGGCTATTCGGGGATTGGCACGACCCTGTCTGGAAATGCCCTGTCCTTGGCGGCCATGAAGGTCATGTTGACGGAGGTTATGACACCGAAGGCCTACGCGCGGATGCTGACGGGGGCTGAGCGACTGGTGTCGGGGTTAAGGCGCATCATTACGGCGCGAGGATTGGCCTGGAGCGCGGTGCAGGTCGGGGCTCGGGTCGAGCTGGTCTTTGCCGATCCACCGCCGCGAAATGCCCGACAAATGCGCTTGGCGCTCGACCATGGCCTCTTGGAAGCGCTTCATCTATTTTTGATCAATCGCGGCGTGCTTATTGCGCCGTTTCACAACATGATGTTGGTGTCTCCCCATACTGAAGATGCGGCGATTGATCGGCTCGTTGCCGCTGTCGATGACTTTGCCGCTGCTCTGGAAAGTTCTGACCTATGACCTCTACTGCTCCCAAGCCCCATCCCGGTGTCGCGCTTCCAGAAGAGTGCCGTCAGTTTTTGGAGGCCCATCCTGAAATTCAGTATTTCGACATCTTCTTCACCAGCATGACCGGTGTGCCGCGCGGCAAGCGCCTGCGTCGACATGAGTTGATGCCGATCTATGACTATGGCCGGTTCTTGCCCGGCTCAGTGCTGGTGGTGGATACCAATGGCGCGGACTGCGAAGAGACGGGTCTGGTCTGGGAAGACGGGGACGCTGATCGCCTTGCCCGCCCAGTGCCGGGAACACTGACACCCGCACCCTGGCTTGGCCCGGACGTGGGTCAGGTGATGTTGTCGATGTATGAGCTTGACGGGACGCCTAACGATTTGGACCCGCGCCATGTTTTGCAACGGGTCATTGACCGGTTCGCGGCCGATGGCCTGACGCCGGTCACGGCCTGCGAACTTGAATATTACCTGGTCGATTTGGAGCGGACAGCGGATGGCGATCTTCAGCCTCCGAAATCTGCTCTGACCGGTCACCGACCCACGGGCATTCAGGTCTATGGCCTGCCGGAACTGGAGGCTATCTCTCCGTTCTTGCGCGAGCTTTGGACGACCTGCGACGTGCTGGGTGTGCCGCTGGAGGGGGCCATTTCCGAATTTGCGCCAAGCCAGGTGGAACTGACCCTCAAGCATAAGCCGGACGCCCTGCGCGCCGCCGATGACGCCTTGATCTATAAGCGCGCCGCCAAGGGTATCGCTTTGCGCCATGGCTGTGAGGCGACCTTTATGGCCAAGCCTTGGTCCGACCGGGCCGGTAGCGGCTTTCATATGCATGTGAGTTTCAACAATGCCGCCGGTGAGAACCTTTGCGCCAGCGAGGATCTACAAGGCTCGCCCATGCTCAAACATGCCATTGGCGGCATGAAGCTGTTGCTTGGCGACTGTATGGCCATCCTTGCGCCTAACGCCAATTCCTATCGCCGGTTTAAGGCCAATTCGTACGCGCCCGTCGCCCCGACTTGGGGCGTAAATAATCGCACCGTGTCTTTACGCGTGCCTGCGGGTCTGCCCCCCACCCGCCATGTTGAGCATCGGGTCGCAGGCGCAGATGCCAATCCCTATCTGGTTCTGGCTGTGATTTTGGCCTGTGCCCACCATGGCATTACCCATGGGATCGATCCGGGACCTGCCGTGGTGGGTGATGGCTATGCCGCCGCCAAGGACGCCAATGTGCGCCTGCCGTCGAACTGGTTCTCTGCTGTTGATCTTTTTGATCAGTCCACCGTCCTGCGCGACTATCTGGGTGACCGGTTTGTAGACATGTTTGTCTCGGTAAAGCGTACCGAACAGGCGAGGTTCAATGAGGTTGTCACGGCACTGGATTTTGATTGGTATTTGCGCAACGCGTGAGACTGTCTGACCGTATCAGACCAATTGAAGCTTGCGTGGTGACCGGAATTGGCACCACCCTCCTCAATTGGTAGTTTTTGGTAAATTATATCACGAGGGGATGAGATCATGAGTGACAAGACTGGTGCTTCAAGGCGCTCTTTGTTGACAGCCCTCGGGGCGTCCGGTGCGGCCGCCGTAGGCCTGACCTTTGCCGGAGGCCTGACGGGGTGCAGCCCTAAGGAAGCGGCCAAGAGTGCATCTGGCACCGAGGAGCCCAAGCTCAACTTCTATAATTGGGACACCTATATCGGCCCCTCGACCTTGGCAGACTATAAAAAGGCCAGCGGCGTCGATGTCAGTATGAGCCTGTTTGCCACTAATGATGAACTGTTCGCCAAGCTAAAGGCGGGCAATCCGGGCTTTGACGTCATTGTCCCGTCGAATGAGTTTGTTACCCGCATGAGTCAATCGGGCATGTTGATGCCGCTTGACCATGCCAAGATCCCCAATATCAAGAATATCGATCCGACCTTTTTGAACCCAGAGTTCGATCCCGGTCGGAAATTTTCCATGCCCTATACCTGGCTGGTGCTCGGCATCGGCTATCGCAAGTCCAAGGTGAAGGCGGTGCCTGACAGCTGGAAATATCTGTTCGATTCCGATCAATATAAGGGCCGCATCGCCCTTCTGTCAGAATCGGCTGATCTGATCCGCTTGTCGGCAAAATATCTGGGCCATTCGGTCAACAATATCCCGCCAGAAATGATCGCCCAAATCGAGACCATGCTGATCAAGCAAAAGCCCTTCATTAAGGCTTTCCACGACGACAATGGCCAAGACATGCTGCTCGCTGGCGATGTCGATCTGGTGCTGGAATATAACGGCGATATTGCTCAGATCATCCAAGAGGATCCCGACATCGGCTTTGTCGTGCCAAAGGAGGGTAGCCTGATCAATTCCGATACCCTGTGCATTCCGGTGGGTGCGCCGCGCCCCAACAATGCCCACGCCTTCATCAACTATCTGTTGGATGCGCAGGCGGGTGCCGACATCACCAAGGAAATTCTCTATCCGACCCCCAATGCCGCGGCCAAGGCTCTGATGCCGGACAGCTATCGCGCCAATCCTGTGATCTTCCCGCCAGCCGATATTATGGCCAAATGTGAATATGGGGCCTTTGAGGGCGCGGAAAAATCCAAGCTGTTCGAAGAGGCGATCACTCGCGTTCGTGCGGCCTAGAGACGCTTAAACCCTATCGGACAGGTCTGGGGAGAGGGGAGACCATCATGACGAGCAAGATCGATCTTTCTAAACGCTCCTTGATGGCGGCCTTGGGGGCATCAGGCGCAGCAGCCATCGGCCTAAGCTTTGCTGGCGGTCTGGCCGGATGCAGCCCAAAGCCGACCGCGGAAGAGGCCGTGGTTGGTGAAGGCAACCAGCTGAACTTTTACAATTGGGACACCTATATCGGGTCAAACACCCTAGCCGATTTCAAAAAAGACTCCGGTATTGAGGTGACCATAAACCTCTTTGCCACGGCCGATGAACTGTTCGCCAAGTTCAAGGCGGGCAATCCTGGTTTTGACGTCATCGTCCCGCCTAACGAGTTCGTGACTCGAATGAGTCAGGCGGGGATGTTGATGGCGTTGGACCATGCCAAGATCCCCAATCTCAAGAATATCGACCCCGCCTTCCTGAACCCGGAATTTGATCCAGGCCGCAAATTTTCCATGCCCTACACCTGGTCTGTGCTGGGCATTGGCTATCGTAAGTCCAAGGTCAGGACGGTGCCGGACAGTTGGAAGTACCTGTTTGAGTCCGACGAATATAAGGGACGGATTGCAGTACTTTCAGAGTCGGGGGACCTGATGCGTCTGGCCGCGAAATATCGGGGTCATTCGGTCAATAATATTCCTGCAGAGATGATCCCTTCGCTGGAGGCCATGCTGATCAAGCAAAAGCCCTTCATCAAAGCCTTTCATGACGACAATGGTCAGGATCTGCTGCTGGCCAAGGATGTCGATCTGGTGCTCGAATATAACGGTGATATTGCCCAGATCATGTCCGAGGATCCCGACATCGATTTCGTCGTGCCGAAGGAGGGCAGTCTGGCCAATTCGGACACGCTCTGTATTCCCGCGGGTGCTGCCCATCCGAACAATGCCCACGCCTTCATCAACTATCTGCTCGATGCTCAGGTCGGCGCGGACATCACCAAGCAGATCCTCTATCCGACCCCGAATTCTGCGGCTAAGGCCCTGATGCCCGAGAGCTATCGATCCAATCCGGTGATCTTCCCGAGCAAAGACATTATGGCCAAATGCGAATTTAGCCTGTTTGAGGGGCCTGAGAAGGCAAGGCTGTTCGAAGAGTCAATGACCCGTATTCGAGCGGCCTAGGGTTTTGGTCTTGAAGCGGTAAGGGAAGGGGAGGGGATGGAACAGAGCTGGAAGCGCGCAAAGGCGATCTTTGCCACCGTCCTTGGCCCGCCCTTGGCGTGGCTCTTGCTGTTCTTTTTGATCCCGCTGGCGATCGTCTGGGTCTATAGTTTCGGAACCAATGTCGGCCTGACCGAGATCGCCTTTACGGGCACCTTCTCCAACTATGCACGGGCCATTGAGCCGCTTTATGTTGGCATTTTCCTGAAATCTGTCGGGGTGGCGGGCTTAACGACCCTGCTCTGTTTGATTGTTGGATTTCCGGTGGCCCTCGCCATTACCTTTGCGCCGGATAGGCTGAAGGCTTGGCTGATCCTTTTGGTCATGCTGCCGTTCTGGACCAACCTTCTGATCCGAACCTACGCGCTAATCGCGGTTTTGCGGACCGAGGGCTATGTGAACCTAAGCCTTGGTTGGCTCTGGACCCATGCCAGCGGTCTCATGACCATGGTGGGCCTCAGCCCCCTCACCAGTTTCCAGCCGCTGGAGTTGCTGCACAATAATTTCGCGGTCGTGTTCGGCCTAGTCTATGTCCATCTGCCCTTCATGGTCTTGCCGCTCTATTCGGCCTTGGATCGGCTGGATCGCTCCTTGCTCGAGGCCAGCCTTGATCTGGGCGCGGGCCATGTGCGCACCATGCTGATGGTGGTTGTGCCGCTGGCCTTGCCGGGGATTGCCTCGGGCATATTGATCACCTTCATCCCCGCCCTTGGGGCCTATCTGACGCCTGACCTCTTGGGCGGACCGGATAGCCAGATGATCGCCAACATCATTGAACGCCAGTTCAAACGCGCCAATGACTGGCCCTTTGGCGCGGCCCTGTCGTTCCTCCTTATGTATATGACCTTCATCGCCATTGCCTTGCAGGCCCTTATGGCCAAGCGCAAGACGGAGGCGGGGTCGTGAGCAAAAAATCTCTAAGGTCAGCCTCAGGCCCGTTGGAATATCTGCGCCGCTGGCCGCTTCAGGCTTGGCTGGTGATGGTGGGCATATTCCTCTACGCCCCGCTGCTGACCCTGATGGCGTTCAGCTTCAACGATTCCAAGCGCAACATCGTCTGGAAGGGCTTTACGCTCAAATATTATGAAAAGGTCCTGCAGAATGACAGTCTGATTGCCGCCTTTGGTAACTCTCTGACCATCGCCGCGATCTCGACCCTGATCAGCGTGATCTTGGGGGCTATGGCGGCGCTGTTGCTGTGGCGGTTTAAGTTCAAGGGCAAGACCGTGCTCGATGGGGCCATGGCCCTGCCGATCGTGGTGCCCGAAATTTGCATGGGCGTGGCGATGCTGGTGTTCTTTGCCAAGGTCATGCCTTGGCCCACCGGCCTGCCCTGGCCGCTCAATCTGGGGGCCATTATCATCGCCCATGTCTCGTTCTCTTTTCCCTTTGTCGCCGTGGTCGTGCGCGCGCGCCTCGCCTCGTTCAACCGGGAACTGGAAGAGGCCGCCAAGGATTTGGGGGCCGGGGAATTTATGACGATCCGCGATGTCTTGATCCCCCATATGCAGCCCTCCCTGATCGCAGGCGCACTGCTGGCCTTTACGCTCAGCCTCGATGATTTTGTCATCACCTTCTTTACCTCTGGGCCCGATACCGTGACCTTCCCGGTCAAGGTCTATTCGATGGTTCGCTTCTCGGTGACGCCAGAGGTCAATGCCGCCTCGACCATCTTGATCGTTTTCACCGTCCTTTTGACGGCGCTGGCCATTCGCCTGCAGGGGGCTGCGGCCGTCGCCGGTGGCCGTGTGCCTGATGCCCCGTCTAAGTGAGCCGCTCTGATATGCCCGCACCCCTCGCCAAATCTGTCCAGCGCAAGCCGATCATCAGCTTTGAAAACATCACCAAGCGCTACGGCAAGGTGGTCGCTGTCGATGATGTCAGCCTGACCATTGAAGAGGGCGAGTTTTTCTCGCTTCTAGGCCCATCGGGCTGTGGCAAGACCACCTTGCTGCGCATGCTGGCCGGGTTCGAAGTGCCGACCGAAGGGCGCATCCTGATCGATGGTCAAGATGTCAGCCAGATCCCGCCCAACAAGCGTCCGGTCAATATGGTGTTCCAGTCCTACGCCGTGTTTCCCCATATGAGTGTCGCCGACAATGTCGCCTATGGGCTCAAGGTCGATGGCGTGCCAGCCGCCGAACGTGCCCGGCGTGTCGAAGAGGCCTTGGCGCTGGTCAAGCTCGAGGGCTATGGCGCGCGCAAGCCCGATCAACTGTCTGGCGGACAGCGCCAGCGGGTGGCTCTGGCCAGAGCGCTGGTTAAGCGGCCCAGGGTGCTGTTGCTCGATGAGCCCTTGTCGGCACTGGACGCCAAGCTGCGCGATCAGATGCGCTCTGAACTGACTCAGCTGCAAGAAAAGGTCGGGATCACCTTTATCATGGTCACCCACGATCAGGACGAGGCCTTGGCGATGGCCACACGCTGCGCGGTGATGAACCGGGGCCTCTTGCAACAGGTCGCAACGCCCAGCGATCTTTATGAGTTCCCCAACTCACGCTTTGTCGCGGACTTTATCGGACAGGTGAACCTGTTTGAGGGGCAATTGACCATCGACGAGCCGGACCACGCGGTAATCAGCTCTGACGAGGCAGGCGTGCCGATCTATCTGGACCACGGAGTCACGGGCGCGGCCAACACCACCCTTTGGGCGGCCATTCGGCCTGAAAAGATCGAGATCCATAAGCGCGCCGAGGGGGGCGCTCCGATCAAGATGGAGGATGCGCCAGAGGGTCATAATGTCGTGGCCGGGACCATCACCCACCTGTCCTATCTCGGGTCTGAAACCGTGTTTGATGTGACGCTGGATAATGGTCGCTCGGTCAAGGTGGTGCGCTCGAACCTGACGCGCTGGGATCAAGAGGACTTCACGTGGGATGAGCCGGTTTGGCTCTCTTGGCATGCCTGTTCGCCTGCCGTACTCTTATCTTGATGTTCAGATCATGAGCACATTGCGCCCCGTCGCTGGGATCATCTGTTGTAACCGCACAGTTGGCGTTGAGACCGCCCAAGCGGTGATGAACCGCTATGTCTCGGCGACCATGCATTATGGCGATGTGGCAGCCTTGTTGGTGCCCTCCGTGCCCGGCCAAATGAAAGCGACAGAGATCGCATCGCGCTTGGATGGACTGATGCTAACCGGCAGTCCATCAAACCTAGAGCCTCATCGCTATGGCGAGGCGGTTGATGATGCGCCGGGTCCCTTTGATGCGCCGCGCGATGCCATGACCCAAGACCTTATCGCCGCCATGCTTGATCTTGGTCGGCCCGTTTTTGGCATCTGCCGCGGCTTTCAGGAACTCAACAATGTCGCCTTTGGCGGCAGCCTTCGGCGCGATGTTAGCACCGCAAATGCCCCTCTAGCCCACCATGCCGCTGAGGATGTGGATTTCGACGCCATGTTTGACCATGTCCATCCTGTGGCACTAACCCCCAGCGGTGTCTTGGCGCGGCGATATGGCCAAGAACAACTGACGGTCAACTCGGTCCATTTCCAGGGGGTTGATCGTTTGGGCTCGGGCCTAGATATAGAAGCGCGCGCGCCCGATGGCCTGATCGAAGCGGTGTCGGCCAAGGTCAATGACGCGGCAGTTTTGGCGGTGCAGTGGCACCCCGAATGGCACACCAAAGACCATCCTGAATCTCAAGACTTTTTCGCTCTGTTTGGTGAGGCCCTGCGCGGCGCACCAA
>JBEGOG010000009.1:0-12953 GCA_041182125.1 Pseudomonadota bacterium | reverse complement strand
CCTGCCTGCGACGCGTCTGCTGTCCTATTTGGAAGCGGTTTTGCGGGTCTATAACCGCGCCGGTCGCCGGGACAATATCTACAAGGCCCGGATCAAGATCTTGGTCTCGTCGCTGGGCGCCGAAGAGTTTGGTCGTCAGGTGGAAGAAGAGTGGGCCCAGATCGATGGGCCCCGCGCCGACCTGCCCGACACCGAACTGGCGCGCATTCGTGCCGCCTTTATCCAGCCCGGCCTCGAAGTCCTGCCTGCGGTCAGTGACAGCTATGAGGAACAATGTCAGCGCCCATAAGGCCCCCGGCTATGCCATCGTCGATGTCTCGCTCAAGGCCCACGACGCTACGCCCGGAGATGCAAACTCTGATCAGCTAGAGGCCATCGCCGATCTTGCCGAGCGTTATAGCCTAGGTGACATCCGCGTTACCCACGAACAGAACCTCGTCCTGCCGCACGTCAAGCAGAGCGATCTTCCCGCCCTGTTCGAAGGCTTGGCGGCTGTGGGTCTGGCGACGCCGAACATCAATCTGGTGTCCGACATCATCGCCTGTCCTGGGCTGGACTATTGCGCTCTGGCCAATGCCCGCGCCATTCCGGTGGCTCAGTCGATCGCTCAGCGCTTCCTCGATGCGGACCGGGCCGAGCTGGTCGGCGAGCTGAAGATCAAGATTTCAGGCTGTATCAATGCCTGTGGTCACCACCATGTTGGCCATATCGGCATCCTCGGCGTCGATAAGAAGGGTGAGGAATATTACCAGCTCACCCTCGGTGGTTCGGGCGCAGAAGATGCCAGCATCGGCAAGATCCTCGGTCCGGGCCTCAATGCCGATCAGGTCGCCCCAGCTGTGGATCGCCTCGTCGAGGTCTATCTGGCTGAGCGCCAAGGCGAGGAACGCTTCCTCGACACCTATCGCCGCATTGGCATGACGCCGTTCAAGGAGGCCGTCTATGTCGACGCTCATTAAGTACACCGCCGACGGCGCGACCGAGGTTGAGAACAGCTTTGTCTATGTGGTCGATGGTGAACCCGTGCCTCAAGGCGCGGATGTCATTGTCTCGCTAAGCCGCATCAAGGCCGAGGGCGAGGCCCTGCTGTCCAGCGGCGTTCGGGTCGGGGTTCAGATCGAACCGGCTGAGGCCGTTGAAGAACTGGCGGAGCTGTTGCCGCGTCTGGCTCTCGTTGCCGTGGCCTTCCCGAAGTTTCGTGATGGTCGGGCCTACACCTCGGCAACCCTTCTGCGTCAGCGGTTGGGCTTTAACGGTGAAGTGCGTGCCGTCGGCGATGTCTTGCGCGAGCAGGCCTATGTCATGACCCGCTGCGGTATTGATGCCTTTGTACCGGCCGATGGCTCCAGCGCAGCGGAATGGTCGCGGGCCGCAGGTCACTTCCGTCATGTCTATCAGACGGCGGCGGACGGCCGGACCCCGGCCTATGCGGAACCGGGTAGGCGCTAAGACCATGGCTGTAGATTTGCAGAACGATAGGACCGCTGACGCTCAGACCAGCCTCGCTGAACAACTCGATCAGGACCTGCGCCATGCCTCGCCCCAGGAGATCTTGGCGCGGGCGGTCGAGACCTTTGGGGATCGCTTGGCGCTGGTCTCGTCCTTTGGCGCGGAGTCGGCGGTGCTGTTGCATCTGGTCGCTCAGATCAAGCCAGACATGCCGGTCCTGTTCCTCGATACAGGCATGCTGTTTGGTCAGACCCTCGACTATCGCAAGTCCCTTGTGGCGCGCCTTGGCCTGACCGATGTTCGTGACCTGCGACCTCAGTTTCAAGATCTAGCCACGGGTGATCCCAAGGCGGACCTTTGGAAGATCGATACGGACGGCTGCTGCCATATTCGCAAGGTCCTGCCCCTTGACCGGGCCTTGGGCGAGTTTGACGGCTGGATTACGGGCCGCAAGCGTTTCCATGGCGGCGACCGTCTACGCTTGGCCGTGGTTGAGCAGGCCCCGGACCAAGTGAAATTCAACCCACTGGCCAACTGGGATAAGGCCGATCTGGACGCCTATATTGCCCTTCATGACCTGCCGCCCCATCCCTTGGTGGCCCACGGCTATCCCTCGGTCGGCTGCTGGCCCTGTACCAATCCGGTCGAAGAGGGCGAGGATGTTCGGGCAGGACGCTGGGCGGGGTCTGACAAGACCGAATGCGGCATTCACCGTCCCCTCGACATGAATACCGACGTCGGAGATGTCGGCGCCGATATTTAGGGCTTGGGAGCGGGCGTCGTTGGCTTGGCGTTAGGCCAGGCTGGCGGGCAGCCCTTAAACTCCCCGATCCTATGGGCCGAAAGGGTTTTGAGGTTCAGACCCTTTTTCATCAAGGGCTGCATCGAATAGGAGCCAAAGCCGGTAAAGAGGTCGATCATGGCCCCGCGAATGGCACCGCCCGTGTCGGACGCATACCACATGCCGTCATGGACGCCGCCGCCCGGCACGGGCAGGCCGACCGTCTCAGGGATATAGACCACAGACCCCTTAGGAATGATCTTGGGGTCGATGGCGACGGTGCGCATCGGCACCACCTTGCACCCTAAAGAATCCTTACCGCCGACCCCCTTGGCTCCGACATGGTACATTCGAACCGCAAGCTTCCAGTCGGGCAGCATCGTGGCGGCAGGACCCAAGGCAAGGTTGCTGACCTGTTCGAGGGCGGAATTGACCAGATCACCGATGGGATCATCAGCGGCCGGCCTGTTTGCCGACGCCGGGGATGGCGCGGGCGTCGAGGGGGATGGCCTTGGCGAATTGGTGTTTTGCCCCCAAGCGGAAGGGGTCGCCAGACCGGCTGCGATCAGGAACCCAATGATAAGGGGAAGGCGCGTGCGTCGAGACAAGATCTACCAGAGGTCAGCCTTGGCGTATTGAGCCGAGCCTATTTAAAGGGCATGAAGGGCCTGGATCAACCCTGTTGGTGAAGGCTGCGCCCTTATGACCCTGCAAATCTATGGCGACCGCATCTCTGGAAACTGTCTGAAGGTCAAATGGACGGCGGACCATCTGTCGATCCCCTATCGCTGGATCGACATTAATGTCCTGAAGGATGAGGCCAAGACGCCGAGCTTTTTGGCGCTCAATCCCGCCGGTCAGGTACCGACCGTGGTGCTGGAGGATGGGCGGATTTTGGCCCAATCCAATGCCATCATCACCTATCTGGCCGAGGGGTCTGATCTGATCCCAACGGACGCCTATGATCGGGCCAAGATGCTGGAATGGATGTATTGGGAGCAATATAGCCATGAGCCCTATATCGCCGTGGTGCGGTTTCAGCGGCACATGATGGGCAAGAGCGCCGATCAGATCGAGCCGCGCCTGATCGAGCGGGGCTATGCGGCCTTGGCGCGAATGGAGGCGGGGCTTACGGGCCGCGCCTATCTTGCGTCAGATCGTGCGACCTTGGCGGATGTGGCCTTGGTGGCCTATACGCGCCTTGCGCCGCAGGGCGGATTTGATATGCAGGCCTATCCGTTGGTGCAGGCTTGGATAGCCCGTGTCGAAGCGGATCTTAGCATTACCGACTGATCGAAAAGGCGGCGCTCTATGACGGTTTCCCTCTCTGGGCGCGCGCGCCTTGGACTTTCGGCTTTGAGCGCGGCTATCGCACTGGCGGTCCCGGTGACTGCCTTGGCGTGGGGCGCGACCGGCCATCGGATCATTGCTGAGGCGGGCATGCAGGCCTTGCCTGCCGATCTTCCGGCCTTCCTTCACCGACCGGACGCCGTGACCACAGTGGGCGAACTGGCCCGGGAATTGGATCGTTCCAAGGGGGCAGGGCGCCTTCATTCCTCGATGCGCGACCCAAACCATTTTGTGGACCTCGATGATCAGGGTCTGATCATGGGCGCGACGCCTCTTGAGCCTATGGCCGCGACCCGGTCTGACTATGAAACGGCTCTGCGCGCGGGCGGTAGCGACAGTGCCAAGGCGGGCCTCTTGTCCTATGCGATGGTTGATGGTTGGCAGCAGATCACCAAGGACTTTGCCCACTGGCGCGTCCTGACCGCCGCCTTGCCTAGGGCCAAAGACCCGCAGCAACGGGCTTGGATCAAGGCCGATCTGGCGCGGCGCGAGACGCTGATCCTCAACAATATCGGCATCTGGGCGCACTATGTCGGTGATGCGAGTCAGCCGCTCCATACCAGCATCCACTATAATGGCTGGAGCGATGGCCCCAATCCCAAGGGCTATTCGAGGGCCCGGACTATTCATGGCAGCTTTGAAGGGGCGCTGGTGCGACAGGTGATGGATCAGGCCCGACTGAAGGCCGCCATGACGCCCTACACACCGTGCGGCTGCACCATAGAGCAGATGACCGTGCGCTATTTGCGCGCCACCAATGCTCAGCTTGAGCCGCTCTACGACCTCGAAAAGGCAGGCGGTTTGGTGGCGGGTGACCCGCGCGGGCAAGATTTCGTCAATCGTCGCTTGGCCGAGGCCGCGTCGAGCCTGCGCGATATGGTGGCTGAGGCCTGGGCCGCCAGTGCCAACAGCAAGGTCGGATGGCCCGAGGTCAGTGTCGCCGATGTCGTCAGCGGCAAGGTCGACGCCTATCCACTGCTCTATGGGCAGGACTAGGGCCTTAGCGATTTTCTATTTGCCCCGAGCCAAAATGATTTAGCCTGATCGTCCAACAGAAGCCGCACCGATCAAGGCGTGGCCGGGAGGATCCGATGACGTCATTCTATGACCGCCATATCATGCCTAAGCTGATTGGCTGCGCCTGTGCCTCCAAGCCGATCATGAAGCAGCGGTCCAAGGTCGTGCCTCTGGCCAAGGGTCGGGTGCTGGAACTGGGCATTGGCGGCGGCCTGAATCTGGCCTTCTATGACCCCGAATTGGTCAGCAGCGTTGAGGGCGTCGATCCCTCTGACGAGCTTCGTGCCTTTGCCGAGGCGGCGCCGCGTCCTGAGGGCCTGAATGTCACCATTGCAAAGGGGACGGCCGAGGCCCTGCCTTTTGCCGATGCCAGCTTTGACACGGTGGTCTGCACCTTCACCCTCTGCTCCGTGCAGGACCCCGCAGCGGCTTTGGCTGAGGCCAAGCGCGCCTTGAAGCCGGGCGGGGTCTTCCTGTTCTGTGAGCACGGGCTTGCCCCCGATGCCAAGGTGCAAACCTGGCAGCGCCGGATCGAGCCGATCTGGAAAAGACTGGCCGGTGGCTGCCACATGACCCGTCCGATCGCGAGTGCCATTGCGGCTGCGGGTTTCCGCCTTGAGGATCAGCACGGCATGTACCTACCCGGTACGCCACAAATTTTGGGCTGGAGCGAATGGGGCAGGGCTGTCGCAGCCTAAGCGCCTTGGGGTTGCACTTGACCTCTGTTAGACTGCATCCATGAGCTTGAGCGCTGATTTTCGTCTCGAAGAGGCCGAGGGCACCTGTCGTATCGTTGCCAGTGGTGACTGGACATCGGTGCAACTGGGCAAGGTCGGCGCGCGCCTTGTCCAAGCGGTGCAGGCCGCGCCCGGTGCCATCCTTGACCTGTCTGAGGTGGCGAGGCTGGATACGGCCGGCGCCTTGGCTGTGGTTCGTGCCTTTGGCGGCCAGATGGACCCTCGGCGGCTAAGGGGCAGGCCTGCTACCTTGCATCTTCTGGCCCTCGTCGCCGATGCCGCCGCATTGGAAAAGCCAGATGCGCCCGTGAACCGACCGTTCCATGAATTGGTTGAGCGGGTCGGCCGAGGCATCTACTCCATTGCTGACGACATTTATGGCACCTTTGCCTTCAATGGCAGTTTGCTCGCCGCCATTGGCCGGGCCGTGCGCAGTCCTCACAGGGTCCGTTGGGCCGCCTGTTTTTCGTTGGTCGAGCGGGCGGGGCTGGATGCTATGCCGATCGTGGCGGTGACGAGCTTCTTTATCGGTGCGGTCATTGCCCTGCTCGGTGCCAATATGCTGTCGCAGTTTGGCGCGCAGGTCTTTGCCGTCGAGTTGATTGGGATCGCGGTTCTACGCGAGTTCAGCGTGATCATCACCTCTGTGCTCCTTGCCGGTCGGTCTGCCAGTAGCTTTGCCGCTGAGATTGGTTCGATGAAGATGAGCCAAGAGATTGACGCCATGCGGGTGCTGGGCATCGATCCTTTTGATGCTCTGATCATTCCGAGGTTCTTTGCGCTTCTGTTCGCCATTCCGATCCTGACCTTTATCGCCACCCTGTCAGGGCTTCTGGGCGGGATGTTGGTGACATGGTCGGTGCTGGATCTCGGCCCATCCTTCTTCCTGCAACGGATCGTCGAGAATGTCGGCATCACCCATTTCTGGATTGGCATGAGCAAGGCTCCCGTGATGGCCGCCGTCATCGCCTCGATCGGCTGTCGTCAGGGCATGGAGGTCGGTGGCGACGTGGAATCTCTGGGCCGACGCGTGACCTCGGCGGTGGTGCAGGCGATCTTTTCTCTGATCCTGATCGATGCGGTCTTTGCGCTGATCTATATGGAGCTCGACCTATGAGCCCCAGTCAGACCCCCGTCATTGAGATCAAAGATCTGGCCTCACGCTTCGGCGAGCGCGTGATCCATCAGGGCTTGGACCTGACTATCACAGAGGGTGAGATCGTCGGCGTGGTCGGGGGGTCTGGCTCGGGCAAGTCGGTTCTGCTCAATACTATTTTGGGCCTCAAGCCCATTGATGAGGGCACGATCAAGATCTTTGGCGTGGACCTGTCCGAGGCCAGCCGTGCTGCACGCAGTTCGGTCGATCGGCGCTGGGGCGTGCTGTTTCAGCGTGGCGCGCTGTTTTCTAATCTGACCGTCGGAGAGAATGTCGAGGCCCCCATGCTTCAGCATGGCAACCTATCAGCCAAGGATATGCGTGAGCTAGCGGCCTTGAAGATCGCGCTGGTCGGTCTGCCGCCCCATGCCATCGACCTCAAGCCCTCGGAACTGTCTGGCGGTATGATAAAGCGGGCAGCCTTGGCGCGGGCACTGGCGCTGGATCCGGAGCTATTGTTTTTGGACGAGCCGACCTCTGGCCTTGATCCGATTGGGGCCGGTGCCTTTGACGAACTGATCGCCGACCTTTCAGCCAGTCTGGGCCTCACCGTCTTTATGATCACGCACGATCTGGACAGCCTCTATACCATTTGTGATAGCGTGGCCGTGCTCGCGGATAAGAAGATTGTCGCCAAGGCCTCGGCGCGCGACCTAGAACATTCGCAGCATCCTTGGGTCCAAGAGTATTTTTGTGGTCCTCGAGGTCGGGCAGCGGCGGCCTCTGTCGCCGCGTCCAGCCGTTTAATGAGCCCGGCACCGGGTGCCGAGGAGGCAGGTTGATGGAACGCAATGCCAACTATTTCTTGGTGGGATTGATCTCTCTGATCCTGCTGATCCTCTCAGCGGTATTCGTCACTTGGCTGGCGCGGGTTCAGTTTGCGCAGGACTATGCTGTCTATGACATCTCGTTCGTCGGCCCGGTGCGCGGACTGTCAGAGGGCGGGGAGGTTCACTTCAACGGCATCAAGGTTGGCGAGGTCGTCAAGATCTCGCTCGATCCAAAGGATACGATGCGCGTCATCGCCAAGGCCCGTATCACCTCTGACGTACCAATCCGCACTGACTCCTACGCCACGCTGGAGCCGCAGGGCATTACGGGCGTCAACTATGTGCAGATCACGGCTGGGACCTCATCCAAGCCGTTCCTGAAAGATGTCACTGCGCGCGGTACTGTGCCGGTGGTGATGAGCCAGAAAGGCCCCCTCGCAGACCTGTTGGAGGGCGGCGGAACAGTCCTGACCCGTACCTTGGATGCGATTAATCGCGTCAATCAGGTGATGTCCGACGAGAACATCAAAAGCCTGACCCGTACGTTTAAGAACATAGAGGCCGTGACCGCGGAAGCGCGCGATCGAAAGGCGATCTTGGCGGAGGCGGAAACCGCCCTCAAAGATATTGATGCCGCCGCCTTGGCTCTGAAAGTCGCCAGCGAATCCACCGACGCGCTTATGAAGGGCGATGCGACCAAGACCCTTGCCGATGTGAGTGCTGCTTCCGACGAACTGAAGGCCGCAACATCAGAGGCGCGGGCTCTGATTGCGCAACTCAAAGAGCCGACGGCAGAGTTCGCCAAGACCGGTTTGCCCCGCCTAAGCTCGGCGATCTCGACCCTACAGGCGGCTGCGGAGTCCTTGGACCGGCTGGCTACTGAGGCTGAAGTTAATCCCCGTGGTCTTGTCACTAAGGCCCCGGCAAAGGAACTGGAGGTCCGCCCATGACCCACATGCCCCGATCCAACATTAAGCGCATGGCGGTCCTCGCTGCGCTGGGCATGGCCGCCATCAGTCTCTCAGGCTGCGTGACGCTGTTTCCTAAAGCCAAGCCCGTCCAGCTCTACCATCTGGGGCTGGACGCTCGGTCGGGCGCTCAGGCGACGTCGAAGGGGGCTGGCGTTCCTGTTCTGCAAGGCGCGCTACAGTTCAATCGGGATGTCGCTGGGGACCGCCTCCTGACGCGCCAGGGTGATCAGGCGGCCTATGTGGCCGATGCGCGTTGGACCATGCCCGCCTCAGTTATGTTTGAACAGAGCTTGGCCAATGCCTTCATGCGCGGCAATGGCGATGCGCGTCTGATCTCATCAAAGGATCCGGTCAGCGCCAAACTGATCCTGCGGCTCGATGTACGGGCCTTGGAGGTTCGCTATGGTGAGGGGTCGCGTCGGTCACCGGTCGCGGCCGTGATGATCAGCGGGCTTCTGGCTGATGCTGACAAGCGCACGATCGCCAGCCAATCCGCCTTCGACTGTCAGGTTGCAGCCAAGAGCAATCGTGTTCAATCTCTGGTCTCGGCGATGAACGAGGCGATCGCCGACTGCCAGACCAAGGTGGTGGCCTGGACTGACCAGACCGCCGCCGACGTGGCTAAGCCGAAGGACTAAAGACCGGCCAGCGTTCTTTGATCTCCTGGCCATCATAGAGCGCGATATCGCCGAACTGCAGGAGCACCGCCTCGCTCTGATTGGGGCGCAGGAAGATATAGTCGTCGGCCTGTAGCGTGACCCTGTTCGAACCGGTGAGCAGCTCTTGATTGCTCGACCGGCCAAACAGCGAAGAATATTCCAAACCCGGCGGCGAGACCGGCGTGGCCAGCCAATGGCCGCCATGGATGAAGACGGCGCGGCTGGTGTTGGGATCCATGAACCGCAAGAGCCCCGCCAGTTGCTCAGCCGTCGGCAGCAGGGTTTCGGGCAGGGCCTTGATCACCGGCGTGGCGATAAAGGCGGCGGGGACGTGATCGGTCAGGGTGTCGGTGTCGAAATCCACCGGCTTGACGAAGGCCGAGCCGACCGAGACCTCGGTGGCATAGGGATTGTCGCGGTGCATGTGGAAGGTCGGGCTGCCCGCCGTGTTCAGTGTCATACCGTCTAAAGCAAAGTCCGCCTCACGGACCTGATCAATAAAGCCTTGATAGGTCTTTTGACTGCGGGCTAAGGCCTTGGCCCGCGCCTCACCTGCGGCGACATGGGACAGGTGGGGATCATAGCCCATCAGGCCTGAGAGGGTCAGGTTCGGGGTGGCCTTGATCCTGTCCAGCGCCGACTTAAAGCCCTCTGGCCCGGTAAATCCGCCGCGATGAAGGCCGATATCGATTTCCAGATTGACCCTCATCGGCGCGCCATTGGCGCTGGCGAGGGCGGCATATTGGTCGAGGCGTTCGGGGCTGTCGATCAGCCATTGACGTTGCTTTGCCGGATCAAAGGCGTTGCGGTGCAGGTCGCGATAGAACCCCTTGGCCTCCGCCACGGCCAGCGGCTTGCCCATCAGATAGTCACCGCCGGGACGCTCGGCGGCCATGGTGGCCATCATCGGGGCGTTGAAGACCATGAACCGTTCTGTGCCCATGCCTTCGGCCACCGCATCAATCAGGCTGGCGCAGGGCAGCGACTTGACCACCACTCGAAGATGCTGACGGGTGGGCAGGGCGGCCTTGACGGCCTTGATATTGGCTTCGAGCCTTGCCTGATCAATGACCAGCGTTGGCCTTGCGAGACCCGCCCGTTCGAGGGCGGAGGACAGGCCAAGGAAATAGGCGTCATGGGGACCGCCGAGGTCGCGTTTACGCATCGATAGTCCTCCAAGGGTTAGGGCCGCCAAGGCACCGCCCGCCAATCCCGCGCGCACAAGCCCGCGTCTCGACGGGGCATCAGACATTGAACAGGCCCTTGAGATAGAGGTTCAACATACGACCTTCTGGATCAAGTTTCTGCCTTAGGCTACGGAAATCATTCCATTTTGGGTAAAGAGCTTCGAGCGCTCGGCCCTGAAGACTATGCAGCTTACCCCAATGGGGCCGCCCGCCATGGCGCAAGAGGATCGGCTGGATGAGTTCGAACATGAAGGCGAACTCGTCGCGATAGTGGCAATGGACCGCGATTGACCCGTGTGGCCCGCCTTGGAACGGCGACAGCCAGGCATCGTCCGGCGCAATGCGGCGTGCCTCAATGGGGAAGAAGACGTCAGGCCGCTCGCGCTCAATGGTCTCGACCACCTCTTTGAGGGCCTTGAGCTGGTTTTCGGCCGGAAGATGGAACTCCATCTCGTTGAACCGTTCAGGCCGGTCGGTGGAGAGAAGCTTCCAGCCCTCATCGACCGCTTCTTCCGGTTTTGCACCGGATAACAGGGCCTTACCGGCGGCTTTTCTTAAGGTAGTGGAGAAGCCGAGCAGATTGCGAAGCCCCTTGAGCGCGACAAGGATCGTGTCGTCCTGTTCATTGGCGCGCTCGCGGGCGGGCAGGTCGGTTTCATCGTGGCTGATACAGGCGGCCATGTCGGTAAAGGGGATGGCATAGAATTCATAATTGCGGTGCTTGGCCCAACGGCTCTCGGCCTCGGCCAGCGTCTGCTCCAGCGGCTCGACCCAGACATGGCGGTGTAGGCGACGGTTTGGCGTCGTACGCAGCGTGGCCTTGGTGATGACCCCTAGCGCCCCCAGCGAGACCTTGGCGGCTTGGAAGATATCGGCCTCGTGCGTGGCGTCGCAATCGATCAGATCGCCGTTCGGGGTGGCTAGGGTCAGGGCCACCACGTCACCATGGATGGCGGTCAGGGCCTTGCCTGTGCCATGGGTGCCGGTGCCCAGCGCGCCGCCGAGCGACTGTTTATTGATGTCGGGCAGATTGGCCATGGCCCGGCCCTTGGTGGCCAGCTCTGGCCCCAAGGTGCCTAGGCGGGTTCCGGCCTGAACAATGGCATTGTCTCCTTGCCAGCCCACAATCCCCGACATCTGATCGAGCGAGATCATAGTCCCAGGTGTTACAGCCAGCGCGGTAAAGGAGTGCCCAGCCCCGACCACCCGAATGGGTCCGGGCGCGGTCTTGAGGATATTGGCCACCTCCTCGGCGCTGATGGGGGCAAGGCGCGACTGCGGATAGCAATGGTGGATGCCCGACCAGTTGCGCCAGACCACCCGGCCTTGATTATCGGTGGAGGGTGGGGCCAGCGGTTCGGGCTTGTCATGGGTGGCAATCGCAACCGCAGCCACGCCTGATCCGGCGACGGCGGCTCCGGCCCCGAGGGCGGTGAGGGCGGTTCGGCGACTGATCATGATTTCGGCTCCGGCTGATCGGCGAGGAAGCGGATCAGGGCTTGATGGTCTTGAGGGGTGCAGGTCAAACATTGGCCACCCGCAGGCATGCCGCGATAGCCTTGCAGCACATGGTCGACCAGCACCGGTAGGCCCTGCTTCCAGCGCGGGTCCCAAGCGGCGTGGTCATGAACCAGCGGCGCGCCGGTCCCGGCCACCGCGTGACAGGCCTTGCAGGCGCTTTCATAGAGGCTGGCAATGCGAGGATCTGCCGGGCGCAGGGCGAGGGCCTCCTGCGGCGTGGGGGCAGGGGGCACGGGCTGGCTACAGCCGCTGAGCAGCAAAAGGCCACCCAGCACTACCCCGCCACGAATCCGCCCCTGTACCATCATCCGCCCCCATGTTTCCCTATCCTAGGGGGCGGCGCAGGTTTGGCAACGGTTAGAGCGCTTGGACCCTAGAGACCGGCTTGGCGCTTTGCCGCGGTGACCGTGTTTTGCAGCAGGCAAGCGACCGTCATCAGGCCGACCCCGCCGGGAACTGGCGTAATGGCACCGGCGACCGCCTTGGCCTCGTCAAAGGCCACGTCGCCAACCACGCGGGTCTTGCCCTCAGCCGCAGCCACAGGGTCGCGCGAGGGGACCCGGTTGATACCCACATCGATCACGGTTGCGCCTGGCTTGATCCAGTCCCCGCGCACCATCTCTGGGCGGCCCACCGCCGCGACGAGGATATCGGCTTGGCGGCAAAGGCCCGGCAGGTCGCGCGAACGCGTATGGGCGATGGTCACGGTGCAGTCGGCTTGGAGCAGCAGCTGTGCAATCGGCTTGCCCACCAGGTTCGAGCGGCCAATGACCAGCGCATTGAGGCCGCGCAGATCGCCCAAGGTCTCTTTCAGCATGATCATCGAGCCGAGCGGCGTGCAGGGCGTCAGGGCCGGTTGCCCATTGGCCAGCAGCCCGGCATTGACCACGTGCAGACCGTCAACATCCTTGGCCGGGTCAATGGCGGCGATCACCTCGTTGCTGTCCAGATGGTCCGGCAAGGGCAGTTGCACCAATATGCCGTGGATGGCTGGATCGGCATTCAGCGCCTTGACGAGGGCCACAAGATCGCCCTGAGCCGTATCGGCGGGCAGGCGCCGGGTGACCGACAGCATGCCGCATTCCTCGGTCTGCTTGCCCTTATTGCGCACATAGATCTGGCTGGCCGCGTCATCACCGACCAGCACCACAGCCAGGCCGGGCGTCAGGCCGTGCTTAGCCTTGAGCTCGGCCACTTCGGCGGCGACATTATCGCGCACGCTTTGGGAATAGACCTTGCCGTCAATGATGCGCGCGTCGGTCATGGGCTCTCCAATCAGCAAGGCACGGGCAGGCCAAAGGCCACCGCGCTAGGGCAGGGGTCTAGTACGGTGATTGGGGGGCACAGATCAACTG